>JBOHCP010000269.1:0-7056 GCA_050698875.1 Streptosporangiaceae bacterium
AGCCTGAACCGGGCTCGCGCCACCTTCACCCGGTCACCACCTGGCCAGTCAGCAGGGCACCCGCCAGGCTCATCCCAGGGCAACGACTGGACCCTGGTTCTGATAGCAGGCGCAGCGGCGGGCCCGGCGCCGTCAGGTCAGGGCAGCGGATTCGTCCGCGGACCGGTGGCGCGGGCCCGCAGCGCCTCGAGGGCAGACGCCTTGCCGGTCGCGGTCAGGCCGTAGCTGTCCTCGTTCCAGTCGGCGCCCACGGCCAGCAGGCCAAGCGCGCGGCACAGGTTGATGGTGTCGTAGATGACCCACCGGACGTGATCCGCGCTCGGTGGTTTGCCCGTGCGGAAGTCGCGGAACCCGGCTTCGTTGGCCGCCCGCTGCGCCCGGGCCGCGATCTTGTCCAGCGGCAGCGAGTCGACGTCGAGCAGCAGAGCGAGGAACAGCTCGCCGGCGAATACGCTGAAGGCGTCGTCGCCGGCCAGCAGGCTGGCCGCCGCCAGACGCCACATCTGCTCGGCGTCAGCGGCCAGGTGTCGCCCCTTGGCGGTCAGGATCAGCGTCCGGCCCGCCCGGCGTGCCAGCCCGAGTTCCTGTGCCAGCTGGCGCAGCTCGGATAGGTCGAACAGGTCGTCTTCGGACCGCGGCGGACGGTCGAGGTCCCAGCCGAACCGGCCCGCGCTCTGCTGGACGAAGCTCCGGTTGAGATTGCCCCGCACGGTGATCCCGACGCCATCGGCCAGCTGGCCGAGCAGCCACTGCAGCCGCGGCAGCGGCTCCGTCGTGCCCGCCGGGAGCTGCGCCGGGTGGAGCAGCCGGTTGGCGATCGCGGCGACGATCCGCCGCCGGGTCTCGCTCCGCCGGGAGCTGACCCACGTCTCGGCGCGCTCGGTGACGATCGCCTGGGCGTAGGTCTGGCCGAGCAGGTCGAGCCGCGCGGTGGCCAGGTGGGCTCGCACGAGTTCCTGCTGGCGGGTCTTCCAGCCCCGCGTGCCGGGGACGACGGCGCTGCTGGCCACGGCGACCTCGAGGAAGTCGGCGGCCGACGACCAGGCGGCGGCCTCCTGTACGCCCATCACCGCGCCCCACTGGAACTCGGGAAGATCCGGCGGGGTTATCCCGGAGGCAGCGGCCGCCCGGCGGAACGCCGCCTTGCCGAGCCGCGGGCTCTGCTCGTACGCCCCGAGGATGCCGCGCGTCGTCGGCGACCGGCAGATCGCCGCGTACCGCGGCAGTTGCAGCAGCTCGAAGGCCTCCGCGAGCGCCGCGACCACGCGCAGCTTCTCGTCGTCGCCGTCGAGCCATTTCATCGGCAGCTGGTACCAGCAGAAGGTCTGCACGCCTTCCTGGGTGACAGCCGCCAGGCCCTGCTCGCCGGCTATCCACCGCAGCGCCGCCGCTGCGTCGTCCGCGGCTGTGGGGTCAAGCTCGGCCAGCTTCGCCAGGGCTGCCGAGATCTCCGGGTCGTCGTTGTCCGCCATCGCGGCTCAGCCTACGGGCACGGCATCGGCTTCACGCCGGGAACGAGTCGCCCGCCAGCGCAGTCCCAGTCACGGCCGTCCCACTCGGCTCACCCGAAGCTCACGCCGCGACCGCCCAGCCGATGATCTTCAGGCCGGACGGCGGGCACGCGCAGAGATACTCAACCTCCCCCGCTCGGCGCGGTCCAGCGCCGCGGCCATGGAGACGCTAGGCGCGCGTCACAACCTCAGCCGTAGTAGGCCAGGTTCTCTCGCAGTGCGGCGGCGGCGGCCAGGACAGCCGCGCGCAGGGTCTCGCGCCGCCCGAGATCAAGCCGGTACTCCGGCAGCGCCACCGAGATGGCGTGCAGCCGGTCGTGGCCACCGGAGGCCGGGGCGGCGACCGCCCAGATGCCCTGGTCGACCTCGGCGCTGCTCTCCGCCCACCCCTGGTCCCGGATGCGCGCGAGCTCGGCCCGCAGCCGGCCGCGACCGGCGGCGGGCACGGCCTCCTCGATATAGCGCTCGCGCAGGTCGTCCGGGGAGAACGCGAGGATGACCTTGGCTCCTGCGCCGGCGTGCAACGGCATCGTCCGGCCCACCTCGAACGACAGGCGCACCGGGTGGTCGCACTCGACCCGGTCGACGCAGACGGCGCTGTTGCCGACGCGGCGCATCACCAGGGCCGTCTCCGACGTCGCTGCCGCGAGCGCTACCAGGGCCGGCCGCCAGATGCCGGCGACGTCGGTCATCGAGCGTGCGACATACCCCATGGTGATGGCGCGCGGTCCGAGCTGGTAACGGTTCTCGCCTGCCCTCTCCACGAGCTGGTGCGCGCGCAGCAACGCCAGCAGCCGGTAGACGGTACTGCGGGGAACCCCGGAAAGCCGGCTGAGCTGCTCGACGGTGTGGGCCGGCCGTTCGGCGGTGAACTGGTCAAGGAGCAGGAGCGCACGCTGCACGCTCTGGGTGCTCGCAGCGGCTTGCCTGACGGCGGCTGCAGGTGCTGCACCCAGCTCTCCGGCAGCGGCCACGTCTGCACTCCGTCGGATCGTCGGCGCGCCGAGGCCCTGGCACGGCCCGCTTGACAGTGGCACCTCAGCCACACAACGATTATCAGTATATAGGTTCGTGTTCTCACTATATAAGAATGGTGTGCCTATGGGCGATGTGCGCGTGTACTTGCTCGACACCGGAACCCTCGTCATCGACGGATACCACCTGTACTGGAACGCCGGACCGGGCGGCGAGGTGCGGTTCCCGTGCTACGGGGTGCTGATCGATCACCCCGAAGGGCGGTTCCTCTTCGACACCGGTTACGACCTGGCGCACGTGCTGAAGGTGCTGCCGTTCGAGAAGCCGGAGCAGACGCCGGAGCAGACGATTCCTGGCCAGCTCGCGCAGATCGGGCTCGCGCCTGGCGACATTACTCACGTGATCAACTCGCACTACCACTTCGATCACGTGGGCGGGAACCGGCACTGCACTAACGGGACGACGATCGCGCACCGGAAGGAACTCGAGCAGAGCCAGCACTGCCAGCCCTTCGAGCGGCTCGGCTACTCAGACCTGAGCTTCGACGAGATCGGCCCGCGCTACGAGCTGATCGAGGGTGATACCGAGATCGCCAGAGGCGTGACGCTCATCGAGACGCCAGGCCACACCGCGGGACACCTGAGCCTGCTCGTCGAGCTCGGGCACCGGCGGCCGATGCTCTTTACCGGCGACGCCGCCTACACCCGGCGGAGCCTGGCGGCCACGATCATTTCCGGCTTCCACCTGAACCCCACTGCCAGCGTCCAGTCACTGCGACGGCTGTCGGCAGTGGCCGCCGAGCGCGACGCGGAGATCTTCTACTCCCACGACGCCGAGGCCTTTGCCGGGTGGCAGAAAGCGCCGGCCTATTACCAGTGAGGCCGGCTAAAACGCAGCGCGCGGACGGGCAGCTCTTCGAGCTGGACGGCGTGTCGCTGTGGGGCAAGGTCAGCGGCAGCGGCCGCCCGGTGGTGCTGCTGCACGGCGTCACCGCCAACGCCTACGTCTTCGACCCGGTCGCCAGCCGGCTGGCCGACTCGGTCCGCGTGATCGCCGTGGACCAGCGCGGTCACGGACGCACCGGCCCGGCAGCCGACGGCGACTACAGCGCCGCGGCCTTCGCCAGGGACGTGGCCCGGCTGGCAGAAGTGCTGGGCGAGCCGGTCATCGTCGCGGGGCACTCGCTCGGCTCGCGAAACGCCATCGAGGCCGCAGCCCGCTATCCGGCCGCAGTTGCCGGAGTCGCGGCCATAGATTTCACCCCTTATCTGGGAACGGCTGTGCTACGGGCTGTCAGCGCCAGGGTCGCGCGCGGTGACCGGCGCTTTGCCGGCCTGGACGAGATCCGCGTCTACCTGCGAGAGCGCTATCCGCGGCTGCCACCAGACGCCGTCGAACGACGTGCCCGCTATGGCTACCGCCAGACGGCCGACGGCGAGTACGTGCCGCTGGCTGACCCAGCGGCCATGCGACTGGCCTCGGCCGGCCTGAGCGAGGACCTGGCGCCGGCGCTGGCCAAGATGACGGTGCCAGCCGTGCTGGTCCGCGGCGCGGACAGCACGCTTGTCTCGCCCGAGGCATTCCGCCGTACCCGCGAGCTGCGCCCCGACCTGCCGGCCGTCGAGATCGCCGGCGCGGACCACTACGTGCCGGAAGAGCGACCGCACGACGTCGCCGGCGTCATCCTTCAGCTTGCAGCGCGCATCGAAAGGAGCTAGCGCCATCAGCGCCAACGAAGCAGAGTCCGTCAGCGACACGACCAGCACCATCGAGATCGTCTCGGCCCTCGAGGACCTGGCCCGCGCGCACCGCATACTCAACGTCGAGGGCCACAACGACATGTCTTTGGGCCACCTGTCCTGGCGGGATCCGCTCGGCCGGGGCCTGTGGCTCAAGCGCGGCAACATCGGCCTCGAAGAGGTGACCGCCCGCGACTTTGTCCTGCTGTCCTTCGACGGCGAGGTGCTCGAGGGAGACGGCATCCGGCACCTCGAGTGGCCGATCCACTCCGAGATTCTCCGCGCCCGGCCCGATGTCAACGTCGCCGCCCACACGCACCCGTTCCACGCCACCGTCCTGTCGGCCACCGACGTCGAGATCGGGCCCTACACCAACGAGGGCGTCTGGTTCTCCGGCGGCGTCCGCCACTTCAAGCTGACCAGCGACCTGGTCAACACGCCCGAGCTCGGCGAGGAACTGGCGCGTGCCCTGGCCGGCGCAGAGGCCGTGCTGCTGAAGAACCACGGCGCGACGTTCGTGGCGCCCTCCATCAAGGAGGCGACCCTCGCGGGCGTCTTCCTGGAGCGAGCGGCCAGGGTGCAGCTCAGCCTGGCCGCCTCGGGCGTCCCGTACTCGCATCCGGGCGCGGACGAGATCAGGCAGAAGCGGCAGACCATTTACCCGCCGCGCGCGGTCGAGAACTTCTGGCAGTACTACAACCGCAAGCTGGACCGGCTGGAAGGCGGGTAGCAGTGATCACCAGAGCAGCGATCGTCGGCATGGGAACCATGGGCCCTGGCATGGCTGCGACCCTGGCCCGCGCCGGGATCGACGTCCGTTGCTACGACGTGAGCGACGCGGCCATGGCACGCGTCCCCCTGGAGGTCGCCATCGCGAGCGGCGTGCTCGACCGCATCCACGGCGAGCCGGCGGCGTCGCCGGGCACGGTCAGCGTCCACGGCGACCTCGCCGGGACCGTGCAGGACGCCGAGCTTGTCATCGAGTCGGTGCCGGAGAATGCCGACGTCAAGGCTGCGGTCTTCGACGACATCGAGTCGCACGCGCCGGCGGCGGCGATCCTGGCCACAAACACCTCCGGCATACCGGTCACCACGATCCAGGAGCCGCTGCAGAATCCGGCGCGGGTCATCGGCATGCACTGGTCCAACCCGCCGCACGTGATCCCCGTGATCGAGGTGATCGCCGGCGAGCGTACCTCGGCGGAGACCGTCGAGTCACTGCGTTCCCTGATAGCGGACCTCCGGCTGACGTCGGTGCGGGTCCTCAAGGACGTCCCGGGTTTCGTGGAAAACCGGGTGCTCTACGCCATCATGCGCGAGTGCCTGTCGCTCGTGGACAACGGCGTGGTGTCGGCCGAGGAACTCGACGCGTGCGTCCAGTGGGGGATCGGCTTCAAGCTCTCGGTCATCCCGCCGCTGCAGCTTCTCGACGTCGCGGGCCTGGACATCTACCACGCCGTGGCCAGCTACCTGAACCGCGACCTGGACAGCCGCGCCGACGTCAGCGAGACGATCACCGAGCGGGTCAAGGCCGGCAACCTCGGGATGAAGACCGGTTCCGGGATGTTCGACTACACCGCCGAGCAGGCACAAGAACTCCGCATGGCGCGCGCCAGCAAGCTCATTGCCGTGCGGCAGGCCATCGGCGGCGGCGCCAGCGCGAAGGAAGCGTGATTGATCACCGACGTCCACACGCACTTCTGGACGCCCGAGCACCAGGGGCCGCCCTGGACCGACGGAATCGGGCGGGTATCGCGCAGCCTGGCAGCGGACCAGATGGACCTGGTTACTGTCGAGTCCTACACAGAGCACCTCGGGCCGGCGCAGCGCAGCATCGTCTTCGGGCTGCAGGCGCACGCCGCGGGGATCGTGGTCCCGAACGACGCCGTCGCCGCCTTCGTCCGCGAGGTCGGCGGCCGCACGATCGGCTTCATGTCGGTCGACCCGGTCCGCCACGACGCGGTTGCCGAGATCGAGCGGTGTCACGCCGACCTCGGCCTGCGGGGGATCAAGCTCGGACCGGTCTACCAGGGCACCTCGCCGCTGCACCCGCAGGCGCTGCGGGTGTTCAAGACCGCCGAGCGGCTCGGGCTGCCGGTCATGATCCACCAGGGCGCGATCTTCGCCAACGCCGGCCGGCTGGCCGACTCGGTCGCCCTGCTGCTGGACGACGTGGCGATCGCGTTCCCTGACCTGCGGATCATCGTGGCGCACCTGGGACACCCGTGGATCTACGAAACGGTCGTGGTGATGCGGCGGCACGCGAACGTGTTCGCCGACACCTCCGCCATCCCGAGCCGCCCGACCGTGCTCGCTACCGCTCTGGCCGCGGCGAAGGAGTACGGCGTGCTGCACAAGGTGCTGTTCGGCAGCGACTCGCCGATGGTGACCGCCCAGGGCGCGATCGACGGCCTGCAAAGGGTGGTGGCCCGCATGCAGCAGGTCGCCTACACGCCGGTAACCGACGAGGAGCTGCACGACCTGCTCCATCGCCCGTCCTTCGAGCTGCTCGGCATCGCCGAACCCGGCTAGGCCCCGACGAAAGGGAGACAATGACCACCACTCAGGTCGCCTTCGACGGCCCGGACGGGCTATGCACGGTGCAGACCACCGCCCCAGGCGTCCATAGCGAGGCTGCCGCCGGGCGGCCGCGGTTCAGCCATGTCATCGCGGGCGGGGCCACCGTGACCGACGCCAGCGGCATCAGCCGCGAGCTGACCGCGGGCAGCGCTATCACGCTCCCGCTCCGCTGGTCGGGCAGCTGGCACGTCGGGACACCGCTGCGCACCTTCGACGTCTTCAGCACGTGGCCGCTCCGAGCCAGCCATGAG
>JBOHCP010000270.1:0-7054 GCA_050698875.1 Streptosporangiaceae bacterium
GACCGCGCGGTTGCAGTCGGCCGGGACCCGATCAAGCCCGTTCCCCTGTGACGCCTGGATCGCCGGACGGGAAGGGGCAGGCCAGCGGGTCCGCGGGACTGGCTTGCTCATTGCCCGGCTCCGGTCCGCGCCGCGCGCGCAGTGCGCAGCATGGTCTGGTCACAGCGGGTGGTCTCGGCGGCCATCTGCTCGGCCGCCGTGGTCAGCAGCCGGGTGTGCCACTCGGCCTGCCCGGCGAGCGCGGGGTGGTGCGGCTGGGCTGCAGGTACAGCACCGACCACAGCTCGGATAGCCAGTCGAGCGCGTGCAGGCTGGACCATCGGCCGCTCGACCTGGTTCCAGGTGTACTTACGCCCCTCCGGCGACAGTTACCGGGTGCGCTGCTCGGACTGCACCACGACATCGCCCGTCTTGGTGGTGTTGTCGGCCTGGCGAACCCAGAATCGGCCTTCCGGCTGACCACCTTCGACCTCTGCTTCCACGTGCGGTCGGACGGCTATCTCTCCCGGCGCAGGATCGTCCTCCCAGCTGAACCAGATCGTCTCGTCGGCAGGCGGACGGTAGACATCGGTCACCGCACGCAGATCACCGCCACCGTCCTCACGAACATCGATGACCACGAAGCACTCTGCGCTGCCCATGTACCTCAGCCCACTGTGAGCCGGTGGATCTCGATCACCCGGCAGCCAAGTATTGCCCTCGATCAGCTCTTCGGTGGAACCGCCTGAAAGTTGGTGTATCACCAGAAGGTAGTTGGTGTGCAGGGCTGCTGCAGGGCACACTGAACGCAAGCCAGAATCGTGCGTCATAGCCTGTACCCCAAAAGAGGATGGAAGGATGCGCCCCCCGACCAGACGCCGGCAACCGTCTCGGCAGCGAGCAATACCTCCCGAGGGGGTGATCTAGCCCAGCTCGCGGCAAACGCCACCTACGTATGGAGTGCCGAGCACAAGGACCGGTTCGGACCAGCAGGCATAGCCAGGCTACGAAGCGATGCGACCCGTTGCCCAAGAGACTTGACCGAACAGCAGGTACTGCCATGGCTCCGCGAAGGAATCGCAGCAGGCGATGTCGGAGGCGTCTGGGATGATCAACCGTATCCTCAGCTAGTTTGGAAGCGTGTGGAAGATACCGTTTACGAAGGACGAGTCAGCAACGCTGTGCTCGGCTGGTACCACGGATACCCGCTGGACCTAACCGAGTGGCCTCGGTGGCTTAGATGAACGAATCACGCGATTTCAGAATCAATGTCGATTGGGATAGCGCACCAGACGTTGTCACGCCCGAACTTCGGGCCACGTGGGCGGACCTCAGCATCTGGTGCGGTACGAGGTGTGTGACCGCAGTCGAGGACTCGGAGGGCGCCTACCGCAGATCCGTCCATACCAGCGCGTATCCGCTGGCCGAATGGATCGCGTTTAATTGGTGGTTCCTAAAGGATGAACTCCGACCTTCTGCTCTGCCTGTTGCGGTGTGGACATGGTCCAACGCGCTATCGTATGATTGGCTACATCGCCACAATACACGGGGTGCCGGAAATGGAATGCCCTGGCCCGATCTGACCCTTGTTGCCGAAGGAGGTGTGACCCGTGCAGTCTGGCACACTGGATCGGGCTTGGCAGGTCAACCGATTAGCTTTCTTGGTAACGGCGACGTCTACTTGCAGTCTACACAGCTTCTAGGGGAGTTGACTCGCTTTGTAGATCACGTCATTAACAGGCTGCGAGAAGCTAATGTTGATGACACACCACTGGCCAAAGAATGGCACGCGCTTCGGGAAACAGACGACGAGGAAGCAGCCTTCGCGTCAGCTGCAGCTCGCTTGGGCCTCGACCCTTACTCAATGGCAATAAATGCGCAAGAGAATCTTGTTGCTATCTCCGAAGAAATTGATAACCAATTGATGGAAGAGTTTCTCGACAGCGCCAGTCCCGACGACCTAATGGCTGCGTATAACTGGCTCGGACTTGCCCGTAACAGGGCTGCGAACCTCGGCGCTGAAGGGATCAAGGCCTCATCGGGAGACCTCACAAGTATTTTTGAAACCAGTCATGCTGACGTTGAAGACAAGCCTTGGCAGAGAGGCTACAGCGCCGCGCGCGAAGTTCGTCGCCTACTCGGGTCTGAGCCAACGCGACGACTGGATATAGATAGCCTAGTGTCCGAGGTTAGAGTGGTGGGCCGATCCGGCGGGCTAGAGGGATTCACGCAGATCGACTCGGCCAATCGTGCAGTCTTGGTCTTGCCTGCAGGCAGGCGGCTCCAGACCGCCGTGCGTTTCGTACAAGCTCGGTCGTTGGGCCTTTTGCTGAGCTCGGGAAGGCGCGAGCATCTTCTAGACCCCGTGAGTACTGATCTCACCAAGGAATCCAGAGCATTCGCAGCCGAGCTGCTCGCACCCGCCGCCGGTGTAGCTGAGTACCTTTCTAGCCTGCCAACGGTAACCGATGCAGCTTTCGATGCTGTTGCTGCGCATTTCAAGACAACTACCCTGGTAATCCGTCATCAATATGAGAATCAGGTTGTAGCCTCAGCCTGATCGGCGTTGGCAAGGATCACAACATGGCTGCGCTGACCGGAGCGCCTGGCGGGCCGTGCTCTGCGGCGATTGCGCCGAGCATGATCTGCATGCTGGAGGCGCTGATCGCGCAGTACCCCGCCGTCTGCCGCAGCGCTGCCTGCACGCGATGTCGGGCGTGAACACGATCCGCGAGGTGTTCGGCGTCCCCGACTCCTGGGTTCCTGTCTGGCTCCAGCTCGTCGGCTACCCGCTCGAGGAGCCCGAGGCCGGCGGCCAGCGGCCCCGGCGTCCCCTGCCAAAGTCCTTCTTCGAGGGCGACTGTGCCCATCCCTTCGAGGCCGACGCTGCGGTGACTGAGCGGCTGCGAGCGGCCCGGCTGCTGCAGGAGCCCGGCCCGTTGCCCTACCGTGACGCCGAGGTGCGGATGCTGTCCCGGATGTTCGGGCTGCCGGAATGACGACAGAGCCGCGCGCGATCGGGGCCAACCACCTCGCGCAGTCACCCGAGGTGCAGCGCTGGCTCGCCGCGGCGGGCTATGACGCTCGCCCGGCGGAGCGGGCGCAGGTGCTGGACAGCCTGAGCGGCTTCTGTCGCTTCGCTGCCAGGACGCCGGCCCAGCTGGTCGCCGTCTGCCTGCGCTCGACCCCGGAAGGCACAGCGATCAGCGCGAAGGGGCGCCGCGAGATGCAGGGGCTGATCGACAGGTACGTGGCCGACCGCGGCCTGCACGGCCGCGAGGCGATCGTCGTCGGCAATCACGTGCGCGGCTTCCTCGTCCACAACGGCGTGTTCATCCAGGGCCCAGTCTCTATTTCATGAGGGCGGCGCGGACGGCGCACACGTCCCGGCCGAGCTGCGCGGCCAGCTCATCGGCCGACTCGAACCGGCGCTGGTCCCTGATCCGGGCAAGGAATGCGGCGACCCGGCACGGCTGCGCGTCCTGACACCCTGGCGGCCTCTCCGTACAGATACTCGTCGCAGTCGAGCAGGTGCGCTTCGAGCAGCCGCTGGCCGCCACCGTCGTAGAAGGTGGGACGGTGGCCGAGCGCGATCATCGAAGGGCGCGCCGGGCCGCCGGGCCGCTCGTAGCTGCCTGCGAACACGCCGTCACCAGGAAGGGCGACGTTGGGAGCCAGGGCGACGTTGGCCGTCGCGTACCCCAGCTGGCGGCCGCGGCCGTCGCCGCGCACCACCCGGCCGCGGACGCTGTAGGACCGGCCGAGCATCGCTGCGGCGATGGCCAGGTCGCCGCGCGCGAGGACCGACCGGATCCGCGTGCCGCTGATGCCCGTGACGACCGGCACCGTCACCACGGCGAAGCCATGCGCGGCACCGACTAGGGCGACAAGCTGCGCCGCATCCGGGCTGTCCCCGGCTTGCCTCGAGCCAGCCCTGTGCACCGCGACCCTGGTCCGCAGCGTCCGGCCGAGCAGCTGCTCGTACAGCAGCCGGCCGGACCGCCGGGCGCCGGGCGGCAGGACCGGCCGGACGACGAAGTCCACGCCCAGCTGGTCCAGCAGCTCGAGGCGCTCAGCCGGGCAGGCCAGCCGGGTGCCGTAACCCGGTATCCGTGGGTTGACCAGCACGACGGCCGCCGGGCACTGCGCCGCCGACGCCTGGCGCCTCAGTTCGGCGAGTACCGCGCGGTGCCCGGCGTGCACGCCGTCGAACTCGCCGACCGCGACCGTCACGGGCGCGGCGTGCAGCTCGCTGTCGGGCGAGCCGGTGACGATCTGCACTCGCCGACACTAGCCCGTTCCCTCCCGCGTGTCTGTATAGGGAACTCCCCACTGGCTGCACCGATGCCCGCTGGCTACCTTCGGGTCAGATGCCAGCTGACGCAACGGAGCGCGCATGCCGCCGCGGCCGGGGGCGGCAGCGTGCTGCGCGAGGGGGCCTACGGGATGACCGAGACCCATACCATCGACACCTTCGTGACCGGCATGGACGACGGCGACCGGGACCTGAGCTCCCGGCCGGTGTTCTGCGGGCTGCCGATGCCAGGCACCGAGCTGAAGGTCGTCGGCTTCGATTCCGGTGCGCTCGTCCCGCTGGGCGAGGAGGGCGAGATCTGCATCCGCACCCCGTCGCTGTTCCACGGGTACTGGCGCAATCCGGAGGCCACGGCGGCTGCGCTGCGGGCCGGGTGGCTGCACACCGGGGACATCGGCATGATCGACGACGACGGATGCCTGCACTTTCTCGGCCGCCGCAGGGAAATGCTCAAGGTTAACGGCATGAGCGTGTTCCCCTCCGAGATCGAGGTCCTGCTGTCTCACCATCCCGACGTCCAGGGCAGCGGCGTTGTGGGCGTCGCCGACCCGCGCAGCGGGGAGGTACCGGTCGCTTTCGTCCAGCTGCGGGTGGCGGCGCAGGTCAGCGAGCAGAGCCTGACCGCGTGGTGCCGCGAGCACATGACCGGCTACAAGGTGCCGCGGATCCGTATTGTCGACGAACTCCCGCTCACGGCGACCGGGAAGGTGAAAAAACACGTGCTCGCCGAGCAGCTGCGGTCGCCGTGACCGGCAGCGGGCCGGACGGCCGTGCGCCGCTGCTAACCGACCGTCCGGGCGAGCACGCCCATGCCCTGCACGGCCTCGAGGGCTCCCCACACCCCGGCATAGTCGACGATCTTGCCCGTCGCGCACCGTGAAGATGCTGGCGTTGGACCACTCCAGGCGCTGTCCGGTCGCCTCGTAGCCGAACAAGGTGCCCTGATGGGTGCCGGCGACTCGCCACACGCCGACGACCTCGTCCGCGGACGCGATCACCCGGTCGACGTGCACGGTCAGGTCCGGCAGCGGCGCTCGCTCGACGACCTCATCAGGAACACCCCGGTTCCTGCAGCTGTGCGATGCCTTCGGGCTGCCGGTGCTGTACCTGTGCGACACACCGGGAATCATGACCCGCCGCCCGCCTGGGACAACCTCTGGAGGCGGCGCTCCTAGATGCGGTGCCAACAGGGCAGTCGCTGTGCGCGTGGCCGGCCGGGACCTCCGTCCTATTCCAGGCACGATTGCGTGCGCCAGCCGCGTCAGGGCTTCCAGGGCCGGATACCGGTCAGGTTCCGAAGGTCGTGCTCAATGACCGAGTTGCGCACATCCGATGCCTGACGTAGCAGCAGGATGAGGAGGCTGGCCGCATACGCGTCGGTCGCGAACGGGTCTGTCGGGATCTCGGCCACGCCGCGCTCCGCATCTGGCGAGCTATGCGCGGAAGCTTTGCCCGCAGCGCCTCGACCGACGGCCATACGAAGCCGCTGCGCAGTGCGTACGACTCGATGCAGTCAAGGTCATTCATGGATCCGGATCATAGGACCGCCCGCTGACAGCGGGCTACGCGATTAGCGCGAGCATCGCGACGACCCGGTCGGCCAGCTCGGAGTGCTCGGTCACCATCGCGGCGGTGAACGCGTCTGGTCGGCGTAGATCGTAACGGTCGCCTGGTCAGCTGTGGACGTGGCGACGGCGGTCGGCGTGCGGTAGACCTTCGTGGTCGAGTCCTCCGCGTTGAACACCGAACTCGGGATCCAGGTAACTCCAGCCTCACCGGGGCGGATCACCGGGCGGTTCAGCCGGGCTTGGGTCGCGTCGCTGACGGTGTGCGTGCTCTGACGGGCAGCCAGGTCTGCCGCGGCTTATGACCTGGGCCTGGCGAGGAAGGCCCCGAGGTTCCGGCGGGTGATGATGCGCCGACGGCCAACTTTCAGGTACGCCAGCTTGCCTGCCCGCATCTGGTCGTAGAGCGGGTCCCGGGACTGGCCAGTGATGGCAGCGGCCTCGGCTACGGAGTAGGCGAGCCGCTCGGCTGGCGGGTCGGCATGAGGACTGGCCGCGTCAGCGTCGGCGTGGCGCGCTGGCGGCGGCGAGTGCGCGCCACGGACGGCCCTGAGGGCGCCGGGTCGGCTGTCGGACTTGGTTTCTGTCATGGCCATTGCGGGACCCCTTCACTTGGTGCCGGGTGCGTTAGGCACCGGCTTCGACTTCGGCCTGCCGGACCGGCCGTTGCCGTGGTCGCAACGCGGCGGGGACGCGGTCGTTGGTGGCTGGGACGTGTTCGATCAGCTCTGCACCGGCGACCGCAGGCGGCCCCACCAGCTTCACCAGCAACGTGACCCGCAGCGGCACGCTGCCCGCCGGTGTCAGCTTCACCAACAACGGCAACAGGACTGCCACGATCTCCGGTACGCCCACCGCGGCTGCTGGCGGCAGCTACCCGGTGACGCTCACCGCCAAGGACACAGCTGGCACGACTACGCAGTCTTTCTGCTGACGGTCGCCGCCGCGCCGGCCATCACGACTGCGGCCACCGCCACAGCAACAGTTGGATCAGCGTTCAGCCCCTCGCCGGCGCGCCGCAATGCAGGGCTGGAATACCGATGGTCAGCTCGGAAACGGGTCGACCAGCGACAGCCCATCCCGACGGCTCTCCCCGGCTCTCAGGTATCGGCTGATGGTTCATTCGTAGGGTGATTCGGGACAGAGGCCGCCATGCACGAAGAGGATCATGTTCATCAGGGCGGTGGCGGTCCGG
>JBOHCP010000271.1:0-7033 GCA_050698875.1 Streptosporangiaceae bacterium
CCTTGGTACCGATCAGCTTCCCGGCCTGCGCCCAGGCGGTCTCCTGGTCGCTGGCCAGCTCGTCCAGGCGCCGCTGCCGGGCGGCTTCGCGTTGCTGCTGCCGCAGGACCTCGCGGGCGGCGGCCTCAGCGTCGGCCCGCCGGCGGCGCTCCGCGCGGAGTTCCGCGGCAGTGTCCAGCAGTTCGGCCACGGTCCGACGGGGCCGGGCGCTTCGCTCCTGGTCTGGGTCTCCCCGCACGCCGCGCAGGAGCTCCATCCTGGCACGGGCAGCACGGTCACGGGCGACCAGCATGAGAAGCCTGTCCTTTTCTGCGCCCGGGAGCCCGGCGATGTGGGCGGCCATTTCGCCCGGATCCTCCTTCATCTCGGGCAGTTCCGGGCTGCCGTGCGCTGCGGCTGCGAGCAGATCAGGATCGAGGCGGAGGAAATCAGCCAGTGCCCGCTGCGGGGCGGTCAGCGACCCCAGCCCGGCAGGTACCGGCGGCTCCCTGACTTCCTCGTCATCATCGCCGAAAGCGCCTTCGTCACGCTCCCACGCGCCGTAGGCCGGCAGCCACGCCAGATACAGTCCCCTCAGGTCACCGGCGGCTAGCTCAGAGCGGACGCCAGCAATGGCCGACAGCGAGTCCTCGGCACCCTCCTCCCACTCCCCCGAATCGTCCTCGCTGGTCAGGTCGAGAATCACTGTCGCGCTCAGCGACCTCATCCCCGGCACCTGAACTGCGGCGCGGCGATGCCGCCGTGGCCGGGCCGGGATCGGCCGTCTTGCGGGGGGTTCGGCAGGCCGCCTGGCAGCCCCCTGGGGCCGGCGTCGTTCATTGTCATCTCCACGAGTAATCGGCGGCTGGTCACCGCCGCGATCGGCGCTTCCGCGTTCCAGCATTCGCAGGACGCGAGCTGTCGTGAACCGGGAATGCCCGGTACTTTGGCAATCAGGCGATGCCTGGGGTGATGATTGGCGGGAAACGGGCCTGGCCGGCCTGCTGCGACCAGGCCGAAGGTGGATGCCACGCTGGCGTGGGCGTTCCTCGGGGTCCGCGGCTTCGTGCTGGTCCAGGTGGCGGTCGCGGTGTCGGCTGGCAGCCTGGCGAGCTCCGGTGACGCGCCGCTGGAAGTCGCGCTGCTTGGGCTGGTGGCGGCGGAGTCGCTGCTGCTCGGCCGGTGGCTGGCCGGCCGACGGTCGCTGGCGCCGTTCGCGTGGCCGACAGGCGCCGACATGGCGCTGGCCCTGGTGGCGCTGGCATCGGTGCCCGCCTACATCGCGCCGGACGCCCGGATTAACACCTGGACCATGTGGGCGTACCCGGTCACTCTGTCGACAGCGCTGCTGGTCGGCGCGGCGTTGCGGCGCCTGGCGGCGGTGCTGGCCGTATCCGGCATGATGGCGGCCTGCTACCTGGCGGTGACCGCGGTTCCCCTGTTCAGCCACGTGATCTGGCGGGCAACCGCTGTGGTGAACTCGCTGGCGTTCCCCGGCTTCGCGGTCCTGACGTACTTCCTGTGCCGGTTCGTCCGCGACCTGGCCAGCGCCGCCGACTCGGCCCGCGCCCGGGTCGCCGAGCTGGAGCAGGACCGCAGCCGCGCGCTGGTCCACGACCTGCTGGTGTACCTGCGGCTGGACCGCTTCGCCGAGGCCGACGACAAGACCAGGCAGCTGATGATCACCCAAGCCCAGGCCAAGCACGCTCAGCTGCGGTCCTGGGTCGACGGGTCCGCCAGCGCGGGCAGCCTGGCCGAGCGGATCGGCACTGTGCTGCGGCTGCACCCCGGCCTGGCATTAGACGCATCGGTCGAGGTCAGCCATGATGACCCGCCCGACGAGATCATGGAGCAACTTGAGCGCGCCCTGGACACCGTGCTGTCGAATGTCGAGCAGCATGCGCCGGGCGCACGCGTCGCCCTGACCGCCCGGTCGTCCGGAGACCTGGTGACCGTGACCGTGCACGATGACGGGCCCGGCTTCGACCCGGCCGCTATCCAGCCCGGCTTCGGCGTGGGCCACGTGCTGGCCCGGCAGCTCGCCGGTGTCGGTGGCAGCGGCGTGGTGGAATCCCGTCCCGGGTCGGGCACCTGCGTGACCATCACGGTCCCCAGGCGGCCGCCGTGACCAGCGGCCCGCCGGTCCTGCCAGTCGCGGCCGACGGGGAGACGGTCCGCTACGTCCTGATCGATGACGAGCCCAGGTACCGGCAGGCCATCGAGGTCCCAGCCGGCCGCGCCGTGGAACTCGTCGGCGGGTACCACAGCGTCGAGGCGTTCCTCGCCATCCAGCGTCAGCCCTGCCACGTCGTGGTCCTGGACTTGTGCCTGAACCGGCAGACCGGTGACAAGGCCGTGCTCCAAGGCGTGCGCGCCATCCGGAACCTGGCTGGCCAGCTCGGCCATCGGGTCGTGATCTACACCGCGGACGAGCGTCCCGAGCCGGTGGCCCGCTGCGTGGCGGCCGGCGCCGCCGCCTACGTCAGCAAGTACCAGGACCCCTCCGCCCTGGCCTGCGCGGTCGACGAGGTAGGCCGCCACGGCGCCATCGTCAGCGGCTGCCTGCACCAGGCGCTGCGCGACCTGGCCGCCAGGTCCGGCGACATCCGCCTGTCCGGCACCCTGGAGCAGACGCTGGTTCTCCTGCAAACCGGCATCAGCGACGCCGAGATCGCCCGGCGGCGGCAACTCTCGGCCCGGACCATCGAGGACCACAAGCGGAAGATCCTGGAGATCTTCGGCGCCACCATGGAAGCCCGCCACCAGGGCTTCGCCCAGCTTACCCGCGACCTGGGCATCGGACCCGGGGACCTGGTCAACGACCATGCAGGCCACCGGCCCGCCCGCGGGCTCATCGCCCGCGCGATGCCCTGGGCCCGCGGCCACAGCAGGAAGCCGGGCCACGACGCCTGCGAACGACCATGAAGGTCGCAGCAACCGGCCACAGCCGGTTCGCCTCTCGCTGGCGGCTGCGGTGGCTCTCACAGTTGCCGCCAGCCTTTTCCGCGGCCGTGCGCCGCAGTCCCCCGCTGGTGCGGCAGCTCGCCGGATGAGCGCCAAGATAATGCGCGATCGTGTTTGCTCGTTGTTTGCTCGTCTGCCCCGGTACCGCCCGTCAGCGTCCGTCACAGCCCGGCACAGTGCCTCGGCACGTCTCGTTGCCGACGTGCACGAACCGGCAGCACGCGGCATTCTTCGGTATAGTCTGATACCTCGTAAAACGGGATAACGCGGGCTCTTAATCCGCGGGTTCGGGGTTCAAGTCCCTGGCGGCGCACCCGTTCTTTATGGCCTCTGACCTGGGCTTTCTTGGTAATCTGGTGATCTTCAAACTCGCGGTCCGGGTCGATGTTTGCTCGATGTCCGCTCGGATGCGGCGATCTTGGTAAGACGTGACCACGAGGGGCCTGGGCTGTGGGCTGCCGTGCCCACCGCAGGGGCCGGAACTCTGCGGGCCGACGCGCCCGGGCCGGCCAGGGACAGGGCAAAGTCGTGAATTGACGTTTTGACCTGCGGCGTCTGCAGATGATTCGTCCTACGCGCTCCCGGGCCAGACTGGGCTGACCCTCGACTCGCCACCGTAGACCCTGGACTTTCATCCCATGTAATTACCTTGAGGCCCGGTCCCTCCTCCCAGCGGCCATAAGCCAGCGCCATGGGCAATCAGGTGAAAGCGGTGAAGATGCAAGCCTGGCGCCTAGCACCCGCGTGCTACCAGGCCCGTTGCTGCCTGCGCCAGGTGTCCTGATCCGGCGGTCGGTCCGGAGGAGTCAGGCGGTTCGGTCAGTGAGGCGATGCACGCGGTCAGCAGGCGCTGCATCTGATCTTGTTCGCTGACATCCAGATTGGCGAGCATGTCTTGCTCGACACGGCGAACCGCAGCACTGGCCACCTTGAGCTGGCGGCGCCCGCGGGCGGTCAGCTCGGTCGGCAGGACCCGGCCGACGGGTGCCCGTGCTGGGCGGACAACGAGTCCCTGGCGTTCAAGGGCCTGCAGGAGCACATTCATCGACTGCCGGGTGACGAAGGCGCCGCGGGCAAGCTCTGAGTTCGACAGACCCGGTCGCTGGGCGAGCAGCTCCAGGCAGGCGTAGTGGGTGATCGTCATGCCGAGGGGCCGCAGCACGGCCTCCAGGGCAGAGTGCAGGGCGCTCGCGGCCGCCTTCAGCATGTACCCCAGCGATGTGTCCAGCTCGATTCCGGGCTCGCCTTGACTCATGTCAGCATTCTGACATACAGTGTCGAGTGTCAGAAGACTGACATACTATGGGGAGGCAAGAATCATGGCCGTCACCGGACCCGACTTCATTTCACTGCAAGTGCGCGACCTGGAGCGTTCCGCCGCTTTCTACGAGCGGTACCTGGGGCTGAAGCGCTCCGACGCGGGACCGCCGCACGCCGTCGTGTTCGACACCAAGCCGATCGCGTTCGCCGTCCGCTACGTCGTCGCGGGCACCGACCTGGACGCGATCGCGCAGCCGGGCCAGGGAATGGCGCTGTGGCTGCACGCCCCCGACGCGCAGGACATCCACGACGCCCTCGCCGCCGCCGGCACCACGATCGTCTCAGCGCCCCTCGACGGGCCGTTCGGCCGCACTTTCACGTTCGCCGACCCTGACGGCTACCAGGTAACCCTCCACGACCGCGGCTGAGCCGGGCGTCCCGGTCTTCAGCGCGGCAAGCGCCCTGCGCTGGCTTCTCACAGCGGCAAGCCAGCCGCCAGGGACACGGCAAAGCCGCTCACGCAGTTTGAAGCAGCTTTAGCGTCCGCTGCGGGTCGCGGGCGTGGTGGCGGTTAGCGGCGGCGATGCGTGGCCGTCCAAGCGCAGCACGCTGATTCCCAGGCTGCGCAGCGAGCCATCACACGGGCCGCGTTTCCTGTCCTGACCAGCGATTTATCCTCCTGATAAGTCACGTCGCGGACCCAGTGAAGCCGGTTTCCTATCTCCCAGTGGCCGCGGACCCAGGCCGCCGGGGTGGCGGCATCGGCGTCGCGGTCGCTGGTAATGAGGTACACGACCTCGACGGTCTTCTTGCCTTTCTTCGTGACCGTGCGGCGGACCTGCGCGACCCGGGCGGCGCCGGCGAACTCGATCCAGACCGGCACCAGCACGGCCTTGATCGTGCGACGGGCCCGGCGGCCGTGGCCCGTGCTCACGGCCGAGGTCGCGGGGATCGGTCCAGGGCAGCTTCTTCAGCTGCTTGTACAGTGCTTGTACAGGGTCGGCATGCTGGCCTTGACGGTGTCATCACGTAGTCGGCATGCCGGCCGGTGATGGCCTGCGCGGTGTCGCTCTGCGTGTGCAGGGCGCCGACCGTGATGACCGCCCCGGCCAGGTCAGTGAACGCTTTCAGCAGTTCCCGGACGGCAGGGATCTCATTGGACTTCGCGTCCACGGCGACCTGGCCGAGGACCGCGCCGATACCGTGCGCCAGGGCCGCGACCAGGTACGGGGCCTTCTCTTCCCTGTACCGGGCGCCGCGGACGGCCTTGCCGTCGACCGCGATTACCAGCCGGCAGCCGGCCTGCATCGCCCTGGTGTGAAGCCAGGCGCCCATGACCTCGCCGGGCACGTCCACGCTGATCAGGGCGAACGCGCGCCGGAACGTGGACTCCTCCGCCGGCCCGCGGACCGCTCCGAGCCCGGCCAGCACGTCGGTCCCGGCATCGGCGGCCCACTGGCCGATCGCGGCGAAAGGCCTTGAGCCCGCGGTCACCGCCGCGATGCCGACGGCAAGCAGCCCGGCCAGCCAGTGCCGCCGCCCGCCTCTCTCCCGCGGGTCCGGGAGCTGGACAAGGAGATCAAGAAGGTACTGGCTGCGGGCAGCAGCCGTCAGGCAGGAAGATGGCTATCAGCGGGCGGCGGCGTCCCTCGTGGCAGACGACGGTGAGTGTGAGAGCTTCCATCGTTCCGCCCGGGCCCGCCCGCCACCCTCAGACACGCGGGGCACATCACGGCAGTTATGACACCGCAGGGCTCGGCCTAACTTCATGACTTTGCAGGGCCCCTGGGGGGCCGCCCGAGCCGGAACGAATGCGGGTCTTGCTGTCGTGCGGTAGTCATGACACACATGACCGAGGGATTGTCGCCCGCGGCGGGCGATCGCGAGCTGACAGCTGACGAGATCGAAGCATTCGACCGCGACTCGCTGTTTGACGAGCCCGGCGCGCTGAACGCTGAAGAGTACCCACGTGCGCGAAACGTATCTGCCGCCTTCATCTACCAGCGGGTGGTCCGGGCGTCTGCGGAGCCGGAGTACGTCACTGTCCCGCTCGCCGACCGCGGATCGCGGGACGCCAGCCTGTTCGGAGCGATCGCGGAGTGGAACCTGCTGTGGGAGGCAGCGCAGTTCCGGCGACGGTTCTTCGCCGCGGACCAGATCCCGGCCGAGTTGCGCGAGATCGCGGACCGCGGTGACGTGAACGTGATGTTCGTGCCACGGACGACCAGCCGGTACTACGAGTACGCACCGCTGTTTCACCTGCTGTCACAGGCGCAGGTCCTGCGGCACGGGCTGCCGTTGCTGCGTACTGCCATATGGCCGTTCCTCGCCCAGACCGAGGACGTCGACCGGTACCTTCCCGCCGACTTCGGAGCACGCCTGTCCCGCGCGTGGGCATCGGCAGTATGGCGGCACCTGATCCCGGGCTCGCCGCTGCGCGGCTTCTCCGCCTCAGATCCCATCCGGCTGCTAGGCCCATAACCTGGACTACTGGCTCCCGCCGGTCACCGCCGTCATCGAGGACACCCCGCGCGCATTGCCGGTTGTGGATGCCGGGATCGGCGAGGGCGCGGTGCCGCTCGATGACGGAACAGTCCTGAACGGCGCATTGGCTGCGGCCGCGCGTGTCGGCGGGGACCTGTGGTGCGGCGAGACCGAAGCCGCGGAGGTAGTCCGGCGGACTGTCGACGCCGCCGACCCGACGGCAGGCTGCCGGGAATCCTCGACGCCCTCCGCTCCCGAAGCGGCCGTCAGGAACACCTGACAGCACTCAGAATCGGGCCCTATCCGCGTCCTGTTCCAGGAACCTCCGGAACAGGAAAGTGGAGGT
>JBOHCP010000272.1:0-7033 GCA_050698875.1 Streptosporangiaceae bacterium
ATCGTGCACGCCGAGATCGCCGAACTCGTTGCGATGGCGGCCGCCGAAGTGCCCGTGCGCGCGATCGCGATCGACATTCCCATCGGGCTGGCCGACGACGGTGCGCGGCGCGCGGACGTGCTCGCCAGGACGGCAGCGGGACGCCGCTGGGCATCGGTGTTCATGACGCCTGTCCGTGCCGCCCTGCAAGCCGACACCTACGCCGAGGCGCTCGCGGTGAGCCGGGCGCGGACCGGCAGCGGCGTCTCCAGCCAGGCGTACCGGCTGCGGGACAAGATCCTGCAGGTCGACAGCTGGCGCGAGCGGGCGCCGTGCCTGGTCGTTGAGGCGCATCCCGAGCTGAGTTTCGCGGCGATGGCGGGCACGCCGCTGCCGGACAGCAAGTCGACGTGGGCAGGTGCCGTTCGTCGGCGCCAGCTGCTCGCGGCTCACGGCATCGACCTGGCTGGCGACCTCGGGCTGTCCGGACTGCGTGTCGGCGTCGATGACGTGCTCGACGCGGCCGCCGTGGCGTGGACCGCGACGCGGGTAGCAGCAGGCACGGCCCGCCGGCTGCCCGCCCGGGCCGAACGGTTCAGCGACGGGGTCGACTGCGCGATCTGGACCTGACCGGGGCCCGTTATCCGGTTGTCCGACGCCCGCTGAGGCTGGGAAGATCGCGCCCATGCCCGCTCACCTGGTGCGTGTCCACGATCTCTACCACGGAGCGCCGTACGCTTATGCCTCGGTCGCGCGGCCCGGCAGCCTCGTCTTCACGGCAGGCGCCTGCCCGATCGACGAGACCGGTGCTGTCACCGATCCGGGCGACTACGTCAAGCAGGCCGAGCTCGCAGTGGCCAACTTGAGGGCCGCGCTGCACGCAGCCGGGGCCGGCTTCGGTGACGTGGTCAAGACCACCGTGTACGTGGTGTCTGCGCAGCAGAGCGACCTAGTCGCGGTCTGGAACGTCGTGCACGCGGCGTTCGGCGAGCACGACGCACCGAGCACGCTGCTCGGCGTCAGCGTCCTCGGCTACGAGGGTCAGCTCGTCGAGATCGAGGCCGTCGCGCTCGCTGGCGCGGCCAGCTGATTAGCCGGAGCCGGGTAAGTCCGCCCGCGGGCGGCCTGGTCGTCGCATCGGGGCAGCCCGGGTTGGCAGCCTTCCCGCCTCGGCTAGCGCCCGGCGCAGCAGGAACTCAATCTGGGCGTTGGTGCTCCGCAGCTCGTCCGAGGCCCACCGGCTGAGCGCGTCGTGGATGGCCGGGTCGAGCCGGAGCAGGATGCTTTTGCGCTCACTCACCGTGGTCACACGCCTGTAGTCGGCACCGCCGTCACTGATAGAGGGAGCCAGTGTTGACCACCTGCTGGGTCGCCTGCTCGCTGCACAGCACCACCAGCAGGTTGGACACCATGGCGGCCTTGCGTTCCTCGTCCAGCGAGATCACTCCCTCCTCCTCCAGCCGGTTCAGTGCGAGCTGGACCATGCCGACCGCGCCCTCCACAATCCGCGTCCGCGCCCCGACGACCGCGTTTGCCTGCTGCTGGCGCAGCATCGCCTGCGCGATCTCCGGAGCGTAGGACAACCGGGTCAGCCGGGACTCGATGATCTTTACGCCAGCCGCCCGCACCCGGTCAGCGATCTCGGCGGACAGTCGCTCCGTGATTTCGTCGGCGTTCTCGCGCAGCGAGAACACGTCGGCACCCCGGCTGTCGTACGGGTAGCTGGACGCAATGTGTCGGACGGCGGTCTCCGTCTGCGTCGCCACGAACTTCACGAACTCGTCGACCGCGTAGATGGCCTTGGCGGTGTCCTGCACCTGCCAGACCACCACGGCGGCGATTTCGATCGGGTTGCCCTCGGCGTCGTTCACCTTGGCTATCGGGGTCTCGTGATTGCGGACCCGGACCGACACCTTCCGCCGGCGCGTGAACGGGTTGACCCAGCGCAGGCCGGGTGAGCGCACCGTGCCCCGGTAGGCGCCGAAGAGCTGCAGCACGCGCGCCTCGCCCGGCACCACCGCCGTCAGCCCCTGGAAGCAGATGTCGGAGACCGGGAACAGCACGACTCCGACCACCGCGACGGCGTTGTGCGCCACGATGCCGAAGACCAGCAGCGAGATGGCCCCAGCCAGGAGCGCGATCCCGAGGATCAGTACCGGGATGCCCGGTACCGAGTATGCCTCCGTCTCGGTAGCGCCAATCGGCGCGGGCTGCTGAGTCGCGCCGGCCATCACGTCTGAAGCCAACTCCGCCACCTCCGCATGACGTGCTCGACGTCACATGCTAGCATAGTGATATCAATTTACCTCATCACGCCCGCGATGGCCAGCACCATCAGGGTGGCAGCCAGCGTGTCGTTAAGCCAGCATGTGGGCGGGTGGCGTCGTCACTAGTGCGGGCTGGGGACCGATACCCGGCGCGGCGGCTCTGGTAGACATGAAAACATGGCTGGGAACGAGGAGCCGGGGCCGGCCGCCCGCCCCAAGGCACGCGAGCTGAACGAGCTGATCCGCTACACCATGTGGTCGGTGTTCCGGGTGAGCGCAGGGGGTGGGCTGGATACGGCCGCGCTCCAGGCCGAGAACGGCCGGGCCGGCCTGACCGCCGAGGTCAGCGAGCTGTGCCAGCACGCCGAAGACAAGGACGTGATGACCCGCGGCTGCTACGACGTGCAGGGGCTGCGCGCCGACGCCGACTACATGTTCTGGTGGATCGCGCCGACCGCCGACGACCTGCAGGAGATGTACGCCAGGTTCCGCCGGACCCGGCTCGGCCGGGCCAGCGAGCCCGTCTGGTCCGCGATGGCCCTGCACCGCCCGGCCGAGTTCAACAAGAGCCACGTGCCGGCGTTCCTGGCCGGCGAGGAGCCGAAGAACTACCTCAGCGTGTATCCGTTCGTCCGCTCGTATGAGTGGTACCTGCTCGACGACGCCGAGCGGCGCGCGCTGCTCGCGGAGCACGGCCAGATGGCCCGCGACTACCCCGAGGTCCGCGCGAACACGGTAGCCAGCTTCTCGCTCAACGACTACGAGTGGATACTCGCGTTCGAGGCCGATGAGCTGCACCGGATCGTGGATCTCATGCGTCACCTGCGCGGCGCGACGGCACGCAGGCACACCCGGGTGGAGATTCCGTTCTATACCGGCCGGCGCAAGCCGGTGGGGGAGCTGGTCGCCGCCCTTCCTTAGGCGCGCGGCCGGCAGCGTCGGTCCTGACAGGCGCGGAGCCGTCGCCCAATTGCCCCATCTGGCTACAGACAGTCGCCGCTCATGTCGTATCTGTAGCGGACGGCGGGCTTACGTGCTTGGCTGAATGCGGGTCGGCGGGGACTGGCCCGGAGGTGGGGATCATCATGACCGCTGGCAGCGAATCGCCTCTGACACCGGAACTGGCTCGCCGTCTCGCCGCGGAGCTCGCGCCGCACCTGCTGGCGATGCGGGCGGTCACGGCGGGCACCCGATACGCCGAGGCAGGCACGGCGGGCACGGGTCCGGACCCGGCCGTGTCCCCGGCTACCCGGATCTTCATCGCCGGGATGCTGGACCGCATCTCGGCCTAGCGAGGCCCGGCTCGGGCTGACTGGCGCCCGGTCGCGAGAGGCAGGTACACATGGCGGTTACCACGAGCGCGCTTGGGCTGCTGCGGCTGCGGCGCCAGGGCCAGGGCGCGCCGGCTCTGTGCCGGACCTGCCCCGACTGCGGCCGGCCGATCAGTGACCGCGCGGCCGCGCGACTCGGATTCTGCGACCGGTGCCGGGAGTTCACCGGTATGTGCGGTGCGGGTCGCAGGATCGTCTGCCCGGACCTGATGACGATCACGTCCTGGCACACGCCGTGTACCCGGCTGGGCGCGGCGGCCTGGGAGATCACGCTGGTTACCGGCCAGCGCCGCACCGTACTGTGCGAGACGCACGACGCCCAGGTCAGGACCGGCCGGCTGCCCTGGGTGAAGTTAGCCGTCCCGCAGCGCAGCTAGCCCGAGCGGCCTCCCGCTCGCCGCTCCCGTCGCGCTGCACCGTCAGCGGAACGCGGCGGCGACCTCCTCGATGAACAGGTCGCAGGTCTCCTTCTTCTGCGCCGCGGAGCCGAGTGTGAAGTCGGGGATAATCAGTTCCTCGGCGCCGGCCTCGACGTACTGGCCGACGATGTCGGTCACCTCTGCCGGGGTGCCGATGATCGCCGAATGCCGTCCGCCCTGCTGCTGCCGCCGTTCGTCCAGCCATTGCCTGTCGGTCGACAGGTACATCGGCGCCTGGGTAGAAACGTGGATGTCCGCCGGGTCGCGGCCGACGTCCGCACAGTGCGCGCGCAGCACCGAGAGCTTGTGCGCGAAGACCTCCGGCGTGGACCAGTAGTTGCAGTGGTCGGCGTACCGCGCGGCGATGCGCAGGGTGCGCTGCTCCCCGCCGCCGCCGATGAGGAGCGGCAGCCGGCCCGGATCGGGGCGGGCTGGTTGGGCGCGTCCTGGAGCCGGAAGTACTGCCCCGCGAAGTTCGTCCGGGGCTGCTCAAGCAGCGAGCGCAGGATCTGCGTCGCTTCGGCAAAGCGGTCAAGCCGCTCGCGCACGGTGCCGAGCTCGATGCCATACACGGCGTGCTCGTTCAGCTGCCAGCCTGCCCCAATGCCGAGCGTGAGCCGGCCGTCGCTGATCTGGTCGATCGCGGCCGCGATGTTGGCCAGGACCGCCGGGTGCCGGTACGTCACGCTGCTGACCAGGGAGCCGAGCTGCACCCGCGGCACCGCGGCCGCCAGCGCTGCGATCACCGACCAGCACTCCAGCGTGGGCCCGTCGACGGGTTCAGGCCCCTGGCCGTTCGGCATGAAGTGGTCGGCGAAGTACACGCCGTCCCAGCCCGTCTGCTCGCAGTGCGTCGCGAGCTCGAGGATCTCCTTGAAGGACTGGGCTGCGGTCGGCCAGATGCTGAAGCGCATGCGCGGCATCCTACGGGGATCGACGGGGGCCGTCCGCTCTGGCACTGGCCGCTAGCCACGACCCTTGCGCAGGAACTCGGTGAGCCGGGGCAGCGGCCAGGCGGTGATCACGTCGTCGGCCGTGAGCCAGCCGCGCTGGGCGGTGGCGACGCCGTACTGCATGTTGCCCAGCTCGGCAGTTGCATGCGCGTCGCTGTCGATCGCGAACGTAACGCCCGCGTCGCGGGCCGCCCGCACGTGCGCCGAGGGCAGGTCGAGCCTGGCCGGGTGGGCGTTGATCTCCAGTGCCGTGCCCGTTCGCGCGCACGCCAGGAACAGCTCGGCCAGATCAACGTCGACGGGGGGACGTCGGCCGATCTTCCGGGTCAGCGGGTGGCCGATGACGTTGACGTACGGGTTCTCGCAGGCGGTAACGAACCGCCTGGTCATCTCCCGGCGGGGCAGGTCGAAGTGCGAGTGCACGGACGCGACGCAGACGTCAAACCCCGCCAAGAACTCCGCGGGCCAGTCGACGCTGCCGTCGGGCGCGATGTTCAGCTCCGTGCCGTGCAGCAGCACCATCGGCGGGCCGGTGCGCGATCGGGGTGCCGATCCGCCGGCGTTCCCCTCCGGAGCGGACCGGGCGGCAAGTCTTCGCACCTCCTCGCGCTGGGCCAGCATCTTCTCCTCGGTCATCCGCTGCATGACCAGGTTCGGCGCGTGGTCAGTGATCGCGTAATACTCGTAGCCGCGAGCACGGGCCGCGGCGACCATCTCGGCGAGCGATGCGGCGCCGTCGGTCAGGTTCGTGTGGGTGTGCAGGTCGCCGCGGATGTCGGACTCCGCGACCAGAACCGGCAGGTCGCCGCGCCGCGCGGCCTCGACCTCGCCGGTGTCCTCCCGCAGAACCGGCGGGATCCAGGCCAGGCCGAGCCGGCCGTAGACCTCTTCCTCGGTGCGCGACACGATCTTCTCGCCCGACTCGGCGTCGAACAGGCCGTACTCGGACAGCTTGAGCTTCTGCCGGACGGCCAGCTCGCGGATCCGGACGTTGTGCTGCTGCGAGCCGGTGAAGTACTGCAGCGCCGCACCCCAGCAGTCGAGCGGCACCACCCGCAGGTCGACCTGCAGGCCGGTGGCGGTCCTGATCGAGGTCTTGGCGGGGCCGGCCGCGATCACGTCGGCGGCGTCCGGCATCGCGGTCAGCGCCGCCATCAGCGGCGCGGAGTCCGCCGCGGCCGCGAGGACGTCGACGTCGCCGACCGACTCGGCCGCGCGACGCAGCGAGCCAGCGGGCGCGATCCGCAGGCAGCCGGGCGCCGCGCCGACCGCCGCGATGACGGCGGCCGCGGCCGGGGCGGCAACGTTGAGCAGCACCCGGTCGCCGGCGCTGGCGAGCAGGTCCAGGCCGCGCAGCAGCCTGTCCGCGCTCTTGCGGCCGAACCCGCGCAGGTTGTCGAGCCTGCCGTCCTCGATGGCAGCCCGCAGCTCCTCGGGTGAGCTGATCTGGAGCTCCCGGTAGAGCTGCAGCGCGCGCCGCGGGCCGAGCGCCGGAATTCGGGTGAGCTGCCGGACGCCGCCGGGGATGTCGGCGCGCAGCTCCTCCAGTTCGGCGAAGCTGCCGCTGACGCTGATCTCGGCGAGCTTGGCGGCGATGGACTTGCCGACGCCGGGGATCTTCTGCAGGGCGGCCGCTGTCAGCTCGGAAACGTCCTGCGGATAGGCGGCGATCGCTTTGGCGGCCCTCGCGTACACGCGCGCCCGGAACGGGTCACCGCCGGTCATCACCGTCAAGTCGGCGTACTCGTCGAGCAGCCCGGCTGCCTGGTCGTTGGCCTGCGGCATGCTGTCATTCTGCCTGGCCGGCCGAGCGCGGCGGCAGCCGCCGTGGCCGGCAGGTGAGCAGCTGGTGAACGTTCACCGGACGGGCCGCGATCACCTGCTGCCTGGCTGCTCGGCGTCCATAATCTCGGTGCTGATGAACTCTGCACCGGCTTGCCGTCTGCCGCGGCCGCAGGTGCCCACGCTGCTCGGCGTGATCGCGGTCGCACTCGGGCTGCTGTCGGCGTGCGGCCCGCGGCGCCGGGCGTTCCTGCATCGGGCACACGGAGGCACGCCCTAGATCCCTCTCCGGACCGGCCCGG
>JBOHCP010000273.1:0-7005 GCA_050698875.1 Streptosporangiaceae bacterium
CCCTACCAGGCCGGCCACCCCACGTTTCGCGGGAACCTCACGCCGTTAAGGCCCACAGACTGAGTTGAGCCTCCCGGCCGAGATTTCAACGTAGCGCAGCGACGAGCCAGGACTTCATGGTGGCCGCTACGAACTACGCGAGGCAGCGGCTAAGGCGACCGCCCTACGTGATACCCGCCCCCGACGGCCAGCGGCGGCGCACGGTTCGCGGCCGGACGAAGACCGAGGTGCCCGACAGGCTCCGCGGTCTGCGGGAGGACATCTCATCACGCGTGCGCGCGCCGGCTGGCTACGCCGTGCGGCAGGCTGTCGAGGATTGGCTTGCGTTTGGGCTTGACGGGCGGTCGGATGCGACGGTCGCGAAGTACCGGTATGTGCTGAAGCCGGTGACCCAGCAGATCGGGCGGGCGGTGCTGCGTGACCTGACGGCTCATGACGTACTGCGGGCTCTGACGGTGCTGGCGCGGGAGCAGTCGTCGGCGACGGTGGCGATTGCCCACAACGCCTTGACGCGCGCGATCCGGCATGCAGAGTCGCGGGATTTCGTGCGGCGGAACGTCTCCGCCCTAGTCGACACCCCAGCCGGGCAGTCGGGCCGACCGAGGCGCTGACGGTCGCGCAGGCGCGCACGCTTCTTGCCGTGGCTAGTGACCTGAGCAAGCACCGTCTCGGTGCGTACGTCGTGTTGTGCCTGCAGACCGGCATCCGCACAGAGGAAGCCCGCGCGCTGACGTGGGATCACGTCGACCTGGACGGCAGGCCGGACGATGACCCGAAAGTGCCGCCCAGCATCGCGGTGTGGCGGTCTGTGCGGGAGCACGGCGACACCAAGACTCGGACGTCGCGCCGGACCCTGGGCCTGCCAGCGCATGCCGTAGAGGTGCTGCGCGATCACCGTGAGCGTCAGCTCGCCGAGCGGACGAAGGTTCGTGACGCCTGGCAAGACAACGATCTGGTCTACTGCACGGGTCTGGGCACGAAGCTCGCCGCTGGCAACGTCCGCCCCAGTTCAAGGTCGTGACCGAGGCCGCGGGGTTGGGCAAGGACTGGACGCCGCAGGAGCTAAGTACCCTCTGACATAATTACAGTACGTAATTTAGATCCCACACTTCCTTACGGTGACGTGTCATGGTTCCCTCAGCGAAGGGAGCTGAGATGCCGCGCACCAGCCCGTACCACATCGTGCTGACCGATGACGAGCGCCGCCGCCTGGAAGCTGCCGGACGCCGGTATACGTCACCGTACCGGGAGGTAGTGCGAGCCCGGATCGTGCTTTACGCCGCTGAGGGCCTGGGCAACGACGAGATCGCCGCCCGGCTGGATACCCCGCGCCAGGTGGTCTCCAAATGGCGCAAGAGATTCTGCGACCAGCGCCTGGCCGGGCTCGGCGACCTGCCCCGGAAAGGACGCCCCCCGGCTTTCCCCCTCTTACGTGGTGGTCGCGGTCAAGGCCCTGGCCTGCGAGCTTCCCGTTGCCAGCGGAGCACCGCTGGCCCGCTGGCACTGCCCGGACCTGGCCCGCGCCGCGGTGGCCCAGGGCATCGCCGCTTCGGTCTCCGGCACGACCATGCAGGACATGGCGGACCGCGCGGCCGTCGTGCGCGGTGAGAGTGCAACCGGACTCAGGAAATCACGCCGATGTCGATGATGTACATCTCGCCGCGTCATCATCGATTTCGTACAGGATCCGGATGTCGCCTGCGTGTAACCGGTATATGCCTGTGGCACCCCATGCGACCGCACCCTCCGGGTACGGCTGATCGGCCAGCATGGCAACGGCCCCGCGCGTCCGGACGAACAGATCTTTATCCTCGCTGCGAATGCGGGCCAGGCTGCGCAGCGCCGTCTCGCGGAAGACGACGGTCAGGCTCACGAGGTCTCTGCATCGATCCGGTCGAGCGCGGCATCGAGATCATCAAGGCCGATCCCCCCGGCGGCCTTGTCTGCCAGGGTGCGCCGCCAGCGCTGCGCGATCCTCGAGGTCGGCGAGGTCATCGATGTTGATGAGCGCGGCGACCGGCTTGCCGTCCTCGCTGATCGTGACAGGCCGGTGGCTTTGCCGTGCCTGGGCGACGAGCTCACCTAGGTGCGTCTGCGCCGCGGTCAGCGGATATGCCACGGATGGACGATCACACCGTGCGAGAGCTATTGCCGAGCAGACAAACGCGCAGTCGTGGAGGCAGCCGCTGAGGTAGGCGCGTCGAGCTGCTGGTCCCGCATGTCCCCGAACCAGTCCGCCGCCTCGCCAGCGTGACGCGCCGCACCTCGGAGATGTCGGCGCGCAACTCATCCATGGTCGTCGCGTGCTGCAGCCGCTGCCGGATGATTGTCAGCTCCCTCGCCATCCGGCGGAGCGATAGACCTGTGGACAGTGTCTTGGGCTCGTACGAGAAACGCTCGGGCGGTCCCGAGGATGCGGCCTAGCCGTTCCAGTCGTTCAACTCTGGCCGATATCTGGGCGAGGGCCTCCTCGGCGCTGGATACACGTGCGGCACTTCTTTCTCGCTACTCCATGCTCGACTGCAGTTCGGTGACCTTGTCGCGAGCTTCCTGAGCCGTTCCGCGCAGGTCCCGGAGAATCTTCACGGAGTCCGAGCCGAGTTCGGTGCTCTCGATCTCAGCCTGGTCGAGGCCGTGCGCCGCTACCTGGGCCGCATCCTCGAGTCGATCGGCTTCGTCCTTCAGTTCGTCGGGAGTGGAAGTCCCCGACTGGCGTGCACAAGCACGGGCATCCGGCCGCCGTCGTGATGAGCGTCGATGACCTGGAATCGCTGGAAGAGACGCTCGACATCGTGGACAGCGCGGACCTGCTAGCCGATATCCGGGCTAGCCCGGCCAACGCAGGCGCTGGCGGCGCGGAGGTCCTCAGTAAGGATGAGGCGCTACGGCTGATTTCCCGCCAGTGACCGGCCACGGATTCGGCGTTGCCTGGACTGCCACAACGCGCCGGGCACTGGCCATACTGCCGGAGAAGGTCGCGACTGCGGCGGTTGAGTTCATTTACGGTTCCCTGGCGGCGAGCCCGCGTCGAGTGGGCAAGCTGCACAGGCTCGGCCTGGAAGGGCTACACAGCGCCAGGCGCGGTGACTACCGGGTTATCTACTGAGCCGATGTGATCTTCGCACCATCACGGTCGTGGTCATCGAGCACCGCTCCGACGCGTACCGGCCGCGACAACTCTGACCCGCTTTGCGGCCATGACCGAGGAGCCTGTAATGCGGTACGGATCGCGGTTGTCGTGCCCAAGTTCCTCAAGCTCAGAGCGCGCCTCCGCGTGCTGTTGACGGCCTGATTTCCTGAGCATCGCTGCCGGGTGCCCGGCCGTGCTCTTTGGCGATGTCGCTGCACGGGCGGCTGCGGGCGGGCCAGGATTTTGCCGTCCCCCGTTGAAGGTGAGGGATCCCTCCTCGCCTCTTTTGGTCACGGGTCGCGAGAAGGGATCCGAGGCGGTGTGTCGCCCGTGGCCATCGGATGGCCGTGCCCGCTGCCGGTCGATGCCTATGCGGCGGCCGGCCGTCAGGTGGTGTGCCCGCGCCCGGACTGCCCGTCGTGCGCCGGGCCGATGACGTTGTGGTCGGGCTACCGGCGTCATGTCCGGGCTGGCGGCCGATGCTGGAGGATCTTCGTGCCGCGGATGCGCTGCCGGCCGTGCGCGGTGAGTCATGTGCTGCTTCCGGCGTTCGTGCTGGTCTGGCGGCTGGATGCGGCCGAGACGATCGGGACGGTGATCACCGTGGTGGCCGACGACGCGGGCGGGGTCCGGCCGGCGGCGGCCCGGGCGGGCGTCCTTATACGACGGCTCCGGCCGGAAACATCGCCTGAGCAGGCACGACGCACGAAGCGATCAGCCGGTCGGTCCTTAGACGGCCGTCCACAGAAGACGGCGCGAGTGGCGCGACGCCCGGCGCGAGACCGCCGACGGCAGGAGAATGCGAGCTATGCCGCGAAAGCATCAAGTGAGGTTGCCCCGGTTCACGGCTGCGACTGCGGAGCGGCCCCGATGTGGCCGTCCGCAGTCAGGTCAGGCCGATGGAAGGAGGAGGCGCTGGCCTGATCTTTCGGCAAGGCCTGGGTCCACGAATGCGTTTGTAGCTGTCAGCTGATCGTTTGCCTGCTCGAATCCAGACCAGTCGATTCTGGAGGTCCATCTCTGAGCGAACCGCAGTACAGATATTAGGCTTTCGCCTGCACCAGCTTGGTTGCTGAGGCCAGATAGAGCGGCTAGATAGTTGTTGCGATAAACCGTTGGAATGATGATTCTAACCTGGCCGCCGACTGTGAGCACAGAGTTAGAAATGGCACGAGCGATCCTCCCGTTACCATCATCAAAAGGGTGACATTCGGTTATGAGGAACATCGTAGATACTGCGCGTTGGAAGGGGTCAGTGAGAGGGTCGAGCACCGCGAATCCGCGCCTGAGGGTACCTTCCACGAGTTCAGGGACGACGAACTCATATCCGCCGGCGAAGTTGGGCCTCTCCTTGAACATTCCAGGACGCTTCTCAGGGCGCGCGGCGAGCAGGATGGAGTGCTGTTCGCGCAGCATGTCCACCAGTTCGTCTGCAGTGGCAGCCGTACGGGACCGGGTCGCTGGATCGGAGACTAGTCGGTACGTTGCGGCGACGTCATGCGCGTCCGCCGGACGCGCAGTCGGCACGAAGCCGTCGACAGCGATGCTGCGGGCTTCCTCGACCCCGAACTCGGTTCCTTCAATGAAGTTCGAGAAATACGCTTCGAAAAAAGCGAGCCAGCGCCATCGGGAGTTTTGCCCCAGTTCTGGGACTGGCTCGGGGGCAGTTCTATTGAGCGTGTTGGTCAGGGCGGTAAGCAGCTGAATCCGGTGCTCATCGTATGGCTGGCCGTCCAGACGGGCCTGTAGTCGCGGCGACTCAGGCGCGTCACCAGCTACGCTGCCGAGAACCGCAGTCAGTCGTCGTCGGACCAATCCGACAGGTCGGTTGTCAAAGTGCGCAGCGATGACATCCAATTCGCTTAGGACGCTGCGGATCCTGCCTGCCCCTCCAGTTCTGGCCATCTCATCAATTCGGTCCTCGACGGCCCTGGTACCGGCCTGACGCATCGGCCGCCGCTCGGGCGGACGGCCGGGCATAGTGATGTTCTCTACCAACGACCGTGCGGATCCGGCTTGGAACAGCCCGCCAGGTAGTGGTATGTCACCGGGGCACTGCCCCGGACCTACCCGCGGACTGATGGTCACCCCTGGCAAGCTCAGAACGCTTGCCCGGGACAGCTGCGGCTGACATAGGTAGATCCACCCATCCACCGGAGCTGGGCCAGCGAACGCCGACCGATCACACAAGACCGCATACGGCCATACGGCGGCAGCGATGGGCAAGACATGATGGCGTGCTAGCGCTTCAGGAGGGAGTGTGCCATCGATGATGTATATACCGCGAGCCATCCGGACGGCCCGTCCGGATTTGGCAAGACGGCTGAGGTGCGCCCTGTTGGCGTCACTGGCGAACTGAAGCCGCCCGGCACGATGCAACAGGGCAACGTCGTCACTCAAATTGAGACTTCCGGAGGAATGAGGAGCAACCAACAGACCGATACTACTGATCCCAGGCAACAAACCTTGCTGAATACGCATCAGGAAGTCTGCGTGGCTCTAGCACCAGCAACTGGAGAGTCGCAGCGGCGACCGCATTGGCGACCTCGACGACGGTCGCGCTGTCCAGCAGGTCGCTGGCCGCCTGCAGCCCTGAGGCATCGGGCGGCGTCCACTCGCCGCCGGTCCAGTCCCTGCCGTTGGCTGCGGCGCAGGCGGCGATTACGACAGCCGGGAAAGCAGATCTGTCGTCCTCCTGGTGGTGACGGAGCACGGCGAGGATGCCCTCGAACAGCTGGCATGCGCAGTCGAGCACGTCAGCGGCGTCGGTGGCACCGGCAAGGCGCGCCAGCGCACAGGACATGTGGTTCACACCTCTACTCCCCGCCGTTCGCGGCAGCAGTGACGCGAACCACGATCGCGGCTTCTCGGAGAGTGCGGCGCGGCCGCGGGCGTGGCCGGTGGAAACCTCCTCGGAAGCACGCAACCGAACAGCCGAGACCGTTGGCGCCTTCCCGCGGACAATTCGCGAGGACGCGCTCATGGCCGGAACTCCCTGCGGTGCCGGTGCCGGTTGCGGCGCGGTAGGGCGAGTAGTGCCGGTAACCGGGTTCGTCGAGCTCGTCCCCATCCAGGCCGAGCGGCGGGCACCAGCCCAGCCGTTCGGCCTGCCGCCGGGCCCCTGCGGCGATCCGGCGCTGACTACAGGTCTGCTGTGGCGGGCGCTTGTCCCACCAGGCGTCCCACGGCCGGCCCGCCCGGTCGCGAAGCCGGAGGCTGATCGTGTCCGCGTCGCCGCGCAGGATCTTCTGGACCGTCTGCGGTGCACGCCGAGCGCGCCGGCGATCCGCGTGGCGTCGTGTCCCATCGCGACGAGGGAACGGAGTCGCCACATGGTGCCCCCGCTGTCCACCGGCGCGGCCGAGCGCGACGCTAGAGCGGTCTGGGCGGGCGCGGTCATCGCGTGGCATCGCGGTCGGGCTTGAGGCCAGCTTGGCGGTGGCCGCCGCGCCGGGCCGAGTCGGTGGTGCGGGTGATCTCGCGTTCGCTGAGCCCGGTCTTGGCAGCGGCGGTGGCGATGTCGTCGAGGACATTGGGCTGACCGGATTCGACAGCGCGGCAGGCGGCCCAGAACAGTCCGGCATGCCGCTGTCGTCGAGCAGGTCGGCGCGCTTGAGCCGCATGAGGGCGCCATAGCCGTGGCAGGCCTGGCCGTGGTGGTCGACGTCGAGCACGTCTGGCCCCGGAGCGCCGGTGGCGATAGCCAGGTTCGCATCCGGCCAGCGCAGCCACCAGGCCCGGATCTGGGCCGGGTCGGTGGTGGCGTCGCGGAAGCCATGCCTGGTGGCCGGCTCCTTGGAGCCCGGGCGGCAGGGGAAGACTGGCCAGCCCCGTTCGGCGTGGGCGAGTGCTCGTTCGACCGCGCGGTTGCAGTC
>JBOHCP010000274.1:0-6982 GCA_050698875.1 Streptosporangiaceae bacterium
GACGTACAGTGCTGTGGCAAGGGTGTCCAGGTCGGCGTCCACGAGGGCCGCCAGGCTCGGCGTTGAGTTCCAACGCCGATCCTGGGCACCCTTTCACCGCAAACAGGGCGCGACACGCCGTTAGACCTTGGAATTGATCATCTAGCTCTTCATCGGTCACAGCCGACCCGGCCTGTCATTCGGGCATACCCGACTGGACACGGACTGTCACCGCCGGCGCTGGCTTCCGGCCCCGGAGTTCAGGCCCGTTGGCATCCTTAGGCGAGCCAGGCGCCGATCCGGGACAGGAGTTGCGCCTTCACCTCCGCCGGGGCGAACGAGGCGCGTACCCCGGCGCGGGCCAGGCCGGCAATGACCGCGTCGCCGTATCCGAAGGTGTCCCGGAGCTGGCGGTACTCCTCCGCGATTCCGGCGCCGGTCCTGGCGGGGACGTCGGTGTTTAACCGTGACGAGCAGCCCGGCGTCCAGCAGGCGGGGTAGCGATGGTCGGCGAGCGAGGCCACAAGGCCCAGCAGCACGTTGGAGTGCGGGCAGACCTCGAGCGGGACCCGGGGGCACTAACCCTGGCTACCAGCTCGTCGTCGTCGAGGACCCGTATCCCGTGCCCCAGTCGCTCGGCACCGCCTGCCGTGATGGCCTGCCGGATGCTGGCCGGGCCGGCTGCTTCTCCCGCGTGATGCACGACATGCAACCCGGCCGCCCGCGCTGCGATTAAGACCTCGGCGAACGGGTCGCCGGGATAAGCTTCATCGCCGGACATGCCGACCGCGACCACTCCCTCGCTCGCATAAGACTCCGCCAGCCGCAGCATCGCCCAGGCCCGCTCGACAGGCCGGCGGCGCGAGTGATCCGGTGGGAAGGCGGCGCCGAGCGGACAGATTATCCATTCGGGCGCAGCTTGGCCGGACCTCGCCGACAAGCGCCAGCCGCGCCGATCGGCGGTTTGTGGGAGGCGCATCTTCCCCGGCGCGGGCCGGTCGCGATGGCCAGGACGCAGTCCTTTAGCGGGGGAGCCCGGCCTTGTGCCGCAGCGCTCAGGCTGACTGCTGTGCCCGTACGTAGCCGGTCTCCTCATGGCTCGATCGTTGCTGGTGGCTGGTCTTCGCCGCCGACCGGGTGCAGCAGCATGCCGAACACCATGTCGGCAAGTTCGACGGCGGTGTGCTGGTCGAGAAGCTGTCCGGCCAGTTCAGGATGACTGGCCAGGTAGCAGCGGGCATGGTCGGCGCTAGTGAAGAAGTTGACGTGCGGGCAGCTGCACAGCGCGCTGGAGTCGCAGGTGCCGGCCTGCGCCATGAGCACGGTCGTGCCCGGCGGGTTCCACCGCCAGTCACGGCCGGTGACCTCGACTCGGACCGGGTCGCCGCTGTGCGGGTCGGCGGCCGTGACGGTCCCGTCCCGGCCGGTCATCTGCGGGATGCCGAGCGCGTCGATGGCGCACATCGCCCATACCGGCGGCGCGTCGGCGAGCTGGACACGGTGCCCCGTCGGGATACCGGAGAACGGGTAGGCCACGGCCACCTGGCCGGCCTGGTCCAGGTGTACCAGGTCGGCTGCGGCCAGGTCTGCGTATGCGGCGGGCGGGTCGAGGCCGAGCCGGCCGGCCTGTTCGTTCAGCCAGGGTCGGCCCGGCGGGTCGCCGTGGTCGAGGAAGTACACCAGGACCGCTTGGTGCAGCCGGCGCAGCCGGTCCGGCAGGACGGCCTGCTGGGCGGCCGTCCCAGCGGCCGCCCATTGCGGGTTGCATGCGGTGACAATCTCCATCTCAGGCACTGTCGGGTCCTTTCCGCGCGAGGGCAGCGCGCAGTTGCGCCAGGGACGGCGCGCCGGTGAGCGCGCCGTTCTCGTCCGGGTAGAGTCGGCAGGACAGGCTCGGCAGCTGGCCGCCGACGGCGAGCGGGTCGGTGCCATCGAGCAGGAGCGTCGGCGAACCGCTCATCCCAGCCGCCGCTGCTTCGTCCTGGTCGCGGATCACCTGCAGCTCAACCCGGCTGCGACCGGTGAGGAGCTGGGCGGGGCGCGTAGTGAGCGCGACTGCATTCGGGCAGCCCGGGACGTGCAGGACCTGCAGCTTCATCGCTGCGGCGGCCCGGTGAGCCGGGTGGTGCTGTTGATCGCCTGCAGCAGCGGGCAGGACCGGTCGGCGCGGGGCCGCTCGCAGGTCGCGACGAGCTCGCCAAGCGAGGCGTGCATGCGCCGCAGATCGGCGATCTTCGCCTCGAGGCTGGCCGCATGCGCCGTGGCGAGGGCGAGGGCCCGATCACAGCTGTCCGGCCCGCCGTCGGCCAACTGCAGCAGCTCCCCGACCTCGGCCAGGGTGAAGCCGAGTTCCTGCGCGCGTTTGACGAACCGCAGCACCCCGACCGCCGAGACCGGGTAGTCACGGTATCCGGCCCGTGATCGCGGCGGTTCGGGCAGCAGTCCCCGCCGCTCGTAGTAGCGCAGTGTCTGCGTGTTGACGCCGGCCCGGCCGGCTACCTCACTGGTCTGCACGCCACTCAGCATGAACCCCGTACCGGGGTACCGGGTCAAGCCCCTGGTAAGGACTTGACCCGGTACCGCGGTACAGGGCGCAAGCTAGAGGCTGACCCCGGCGGGCAGGAGGCCAGCCAATGACACCGCAGCACGACAACGCGCAGGTTCGCGGCAACCCTCCGGCTCATCCGCGCCGCCGGGCTATCGGATGGCGAGGCACGGCTGCGCGGCTGATCGCGGCCCTGCTGCTGGTCGGCGGCGTGATCGAGGCTCAGCAGGTGAGCGGATTCGACCCGGCGCCGTGGGCGCTGGGCCTGGCCGGCTTCCCCGCGATGATGCTGGCCTGGCAGTGGCTGCGCGCCAGCCGCAACCCCAGGCCCCTGCACGCCACCGGCGCGGCCGGTCACGCGGTCTGTCTGGCCGCCGGCGCTGCGCTCGTGCTAACTCCCCTCTATGCGCCCTGGCTGTCGGTCACCCGCGACGCCACCGCCCTGTTTTACGGAGCCTCGCTGCTGCTCGCTGTTGTGCGCGGTTACGCGGGCTGCGAGGTGCTCGCCGTCTCCAACTGGCTGATGCGCAGAGATGATCAGGTCGGATGCGTGTTCTTCACCCCGATCGACCACCTCGAACAGCGCCGGTCCGCGTGAGCTCACCCGCACACAAGGCACATGACCCAGGCGATCCAACTGCTCTTCGCGCCGGCACACGAGCGCGCCGGTCCCGCGATGGATCGCAGCGCATGGCCGGGCATCGCAAACGCCCGCTGGCCCGGCACCCACCGACGGCGCGCAGATCACCCCGATCTGGACGCAACTGCGACCCCACTGCCGGGCCTTCGTTCGCGCACAGATCGGCGGTTCGTGCGTCTTATGCCGCTCACGCTTGGTTACTGCCGCTGGGCCCGCATGGTGCGGGCAAGCTTCAGCGTCCGCCTGGCCAGCCCCGGAACGCTCACGGCTGGCGGCGGCTCATCTATCGCGTCGCACCAGCGACATACGCGGCGACGATATAGGTGGCATGCCGGTCCAGAGATGCTCGGGCCCGGTCGTAACGCATGGTGGTTCTCGGATCGGCGTGGCAGGCGGCTTCCTGCACGTCCCGCAGCGGCACCCCGGCGTCCAAACAACTGGTAGCACTTCGGTGATGATGGCGTGCCTGAGCGTGTGCGGGCCGACGGGCTTGGCGATCCCGGCGCGGCGGGCGACCCTGCGGACGATCCGCGCGGCACCATGACGGTCGAGCCGACGGCCATCGGCAGCCAGGAAGACTGACCCCTCGCACCGCTCGCCGATCGCCAGGTCGATTGCCCGTGCCGTACGCGGCGCGAGTGGGATGGTCACCACCTTGCCGCCCTTGCGGGTGATCACCAGGGTCCGGTGACCGCATTCCACGCCCAGGGCTTCAATATCTGCGCCCGCGGCCTCAAAGACCCGCAACCCGTTCCGGGCTAGCAGGGAGATCAGCGCGTGCTCGGCGGCCGGGCCGAGGCTGGCGGCGACCAGCAGTGCGCCGAGTTCGTTGCGGTCCAGCCCCGTGGCGTGGGATTCGTAGTCCAGGCGGGGCCGCCGCACGTGAGCCGCGGGAGAGTGATCGAGGAGTTCTTCCTCCACGGCGTACTGGAGACCGACCGCTTTCATAGACAGTACTATTATGCCATCTTAGATAGTGACATGTCAATCTGTGTCTCGTACTCGGAAGGGCTCAGGTAGCCCAGCCGCTTCTGGATCCGCTTCCTGTTGTAGTACACCTCGACGTAATGGAAGACCGCCCGGGTGACGGCTTTCAGCCCGGTCCACGGGCGGAGGTTGATGAGCTCTTTCTTCAGAAGGGCGTTCCACGATTCCGCCGCGGCGTTGTCATAGCATGACCCGGTATGGCCGACGGACGGGATGATGCCGTTTCCCAGGCACATGTCCCGGAACGCCGCGCCGGTGTACTGGGGCGGTCGGAATGGAACACCACCTCGCCGATGGCCGGCCGGCGGTTGCGGATGGCCATTGCCATGGCGTCGGTGACCAGCTGCTCGCGCATGTGGGCGGCCACCGACCAGCCGACCACCTTGCGGGAGTACCCGTCGATCACGGTGGCCATGTACGCCCATCCGGTCATAGTCCGGATATAGGTGATATCGCCGTACCACAGCTGGTCCCGGCCGGCGGGCACGAACCGGCGGCCGGCCAGGTCCACCAGGCCGCGCTGGCTGGCCTTGTCCTGCCGGGTCGTCACCTTGTACGGGCGGGGATGCACGCAGGCCAGGCCGGCGGCCCGCGCCAGCCGCCGCACCCGCCTCGGCGAGTGCGCCCGGCCGGCGCGGGCCAGCTCCCGGTGAACCCGGTCGATGCCGTACCGGCCCTCGTTTTCCTCATGGATCCTGACGATCTCGGCGGTCAGCTCCGCGTCCGCCGAACAGCGCGCCGGCGGGGCACGGCCGAGCCAGGCGTAATAGCCCGACCGGGGCACCTCCAGCATCCGGCACATGAACGAGACCGGGAATCTTTCCTGGCGTGGCCTGCCCTTGTTCTCCCCATCGGTTTCCCGGATGAAGGCGAACTTCACTGGCTCTGGCTGGCAAACCACGCCGCTGCTTTTTTAGGAAATCACGCTCCATCTTCCATCTTCAGCCGCCGGCATTCCTCCCGCAGCTCCCGCAGCTCGGCCCGCTCATCGAAGCTGACCGGCTTCTCCTTAACCGTCCCGTTCCTCTTCGCCTCGTTCACCCAATTGCCGAGCGTGCCCTCATTGATCCCCAGGTCCCTGGCGACCACGGCTACCGGCCGGCCCGAGCTGACCACCAGCTCCACCGCCTCGGCCTTGTACTCCTGCGTGTACTTCCTGCTCGCTGCACCCACGTCGGCTTCTCCCTGGCAGACAGTCCTACTAGTCGGGGGGACTGTCTACGGAAGCGGGGGTACTTCATACTTACAGAACCCGGCGATTGTGCAGAGCCGGCGGGTGATGGTGGCCCGGGCGGGGTCGCGGGCTTCCAGGTCGCGGGCGAGGGTCTCGATGTCCGGGCGGCGGGCCCGGAACGGGTGCAGGTGGTGCCGCTGGCACCAGCTGGCGTACTGGCGCACGTCTAGCTCGCAGGCCTGGCGGGTCAAACCGCCGTATCCGGCCAGGAACCCGGCTCATGCGAGACGAGGCGCGTCTCTGCTGGGCACTAGTGGCCTAATCGAGGACTGGAACACCGCACACCCGATGCTGGCGATCGCGATGGCCACTACGTAAGTCTGGCCGGGCTGAGCCTGCGGCCGGCCGCTGGCCCGCGCGCTCGGCACCAGCACCCGCATGCTGCTCTACGACTTTGCCAGCAAAGATGAGCTGATCATGGAGTGGCTGTCCGAAGTGCGGCGCCGGGAGTCTGGCCTGCTGGCCGGGGACGCCGACGTGAGCGGCGCCTCAGGAGCCGACCTTGTCCAGATCATCTGGAACCGGGCCAGCTCCGCAGAGCGCGCGCCGTTGGCGCGCGGCGCCGGCAGCTGTCCGCGCGCACCCTGCTGACCGGGATGATGCTCGCCCTCGATGACCGCCGCCCTGCCTATCTCACCGAGATCCGAGCCGCGCTGACGTCCCTGCCCGAAGCCGGCCAGGCGCGGCTCGGCGTCACCGAGGACTGGCACGGCCGGCCGCACCAGCTGACCTGCCGGCAGACCGAGCACACCGCCGGCCTGGTCGCAAAGGCGCTCGGCAAGGACACACCCGACGGCGCCCTCCGGCGAACTGCAGGCATTCTGCGACCAGCTACTGGAGGCCAGCATCCCCGCCGTGCACAAAACGGCAGCCCGGCGCTGGCCGCGGACTGGACCGACGTCGAGACGTGGTCCCGGCCGCCCCCGGCACGGCAGCACCGGGTGCGCCGGCCCCGAGGCCGCCCGGGGACACCGCAATTCCAGCCTGCCCAGTCCCAGAGGCGAGATGTTCTTCGGCTACTTCCTGTCCGCCGCCGTCATGGTCGCCGAGGAGAACGGGGCGCCAGTCCCCGAGCTGGCCCGCCGCATCAGCCTGGCCGGCTGCGCCCGCGACCCCGTCCGGCAGCTTGCCGCCACGCTGCTGCCCATGGCCGGCGACGGCATCCCGCCCGGCGATGTCATCGACGACTCCGGCTACGCCCACCGCGACGCCAGCGCGTGGGCCGTCCCGCTCCGCCAGGCCGGCGCCCAGCTGGTCCAGGACCTGCACCCGCACGACCGCGGCCCCAGGGGCACACACCACGCAGCGGTCATCGCCAACGGGAATCTGTACTGTCCGCAGACACCACGCACGCTGCTGGAACTCAGCCCGCTGCCGCCCGCAGCCTCCGGCGAGCAGGCCGCCGCGCACGACCAGCAGGCCGCCGGGCTAGCCCGGCACAAGCTCGGCCGGCATACCGCCGGTTCCGGGCGGCCATCTCGATCGCCTTCGTGATCAGCGGCGCCCGGCTCGCTTACGTGAAAAGAGGCCCGTTTCTCGAGAGAATTGGGTTACCATCCTCAATTCAAAGAAACGAGCCTTGCGTGTATCATACCAC
>JBOHCP010000275.1:0-6968 GCA_050698875.1 Streptosporangiaceae bacterium
CCCATGGAGCACCATCGCAGCCATCCTCGGCGTCACCCGTCAGGCCGCCCAGCAGCGCTTCGCCCAGGACACCACCGCAAAGAAGTTTTCATGATCACTTGACATAGGAGCTTCGGCCGGGCTCGCGAGCGCGCCGGCCAGCGCAGCGACGGCAGCCAGGATCACCGGCACTCCGACCGGGAGCACGGCCGCCGTGGCCAACGCCAATCCGGCCCCGGCCAGCGCCACCGCGCGCTCCGTACGCCCGGCCCGCAGCCGTGGATAGATGAGCGCGAGGAAAGCCGCCGGCCCCACCACGTCGAGCGCGAACGCCTGCGGTGAGCCCACCCGCCCGGCGCCTATCGCCCCGGCGAGGGTGGCGAGATTCCACGTCACGTACAGCGTGCTGAATGTGGCGGTGAACGCCCGGCGACCCGCGGCGGGATCGGGCTGGGCGAGCGTCATCGCGGTCGTCTCGTCGATGACTCCGATCGCGGCGAGGAGCCGGCCCGCCCCGTGCGGCCGGAGTACCTCCGCGAGGCCGCAGGCCGTAGAGCGTGTTACGGCTGCCGAGCAGGATCGCGCCCGCGGTGCCGGCCAGCAGGCTGCCGCCGGCCGCGACGACGACGCCGAGCGCCAACTGCGATGCACCGGTGCAGGCGAGCACGCTGAGCGCACAGGCCTGCCACGCACTGAGGCCGGAACCGACGGCGGCGGCCCCGAACGCGACGCCGGACACACCGACAGCCAGGCCCAGGCCGACGCCGTCCCCGACGGGACGATCCGGGCGGGCTGGTGCCTGGATGACGGTCTGGGCCGGCATGACCGCGACGATAGGTGGTCGCCGGGGGTGGGGTCTTGAACGTTCTTGCCGAGCCGGGTTAGCTGGCTGGCCGCAGCGTCAGGCGTTCCCGCTGGTAGGACGCTGGCGGGACACCGAGCACGCGTTTGAAGTGCCGGGTCAGGTGTGCCTGGTCTGCGAAGCCGGTCTGCGCGGCGACCTCGGCGGGCGCCAGCCCGCGGTCAAGCAGCAGCCGGGCGCGGCGGACGCGCAACTGGTTGAGGTAGGCCTGCGGCGGCATGCCAGTTTCCCTGCCGAAGGCCCGCAGCAGGGCGAACTGGCTGAGTCCCGTCATCACGGCGAGCTCGGCGAGGCTGGGCGGGTCGGCCAGTCGTTGCGGCAGCAGGTCGCGCACCGCCTGCACGCTGGCCGGCGGCCGGCTCGGCGGCTCGCGGCCGTCGACGGGTGGTGCCGCAGAGTGCGCCCGCAGCAGCCGGGCCAGCGCCGCTGTCAGCAGCGACGAGGAGGCGAGCCGGTCGCCGTGCTCGGCGGCCCGGTGGGCCTGGCGCAGCAGGTCCGCGGTGCCCAGATCGTAGAGCACCGTCTCCGGGAACCACGGGGTGCCGCTATGCCAGCCAAGCTCCGCGGCGACACTCGTCACGACGCTGACCTCCGGGTAGAGCACGCGATAGGTCCAGCCGGACGGCGTCGCGGCCTGTGCGGTGTGCACGACGTCAGGGTTCAGCAGCGCCACCGCGCCCGGCCCGGCACGCAGCAGCGTTCGGCCATAGTCGAACTCCTCCACGCCGGCCTCGATCAGGCCGAAGGTTTACGCCTCGTGCGCGTGGCGGCCGTACCGGTGCGTGACGAACCGGGCGCGGAGCAGATCGACTCCGTCGACGGCCCCGTGCTGCCAGTACCGCGCGACCTCGGTGGCCATACGGCCATGCCTACCTCATCCGCGGGCTTGCAGCCAAGCAGCTTTCCGACCGCACAGTGACTCTGGAGGTGTGGGTCCCGCTAACTAACCGCGAGCTGTGGACGGGTGCCAGCGGCGGTGGCCTGGTCAGGATATCTGCGGCGTCGCTTCCCTGGCCGCGGACAAGACCGGCCCCGTTCCCTCGCCCGTGGGGGACGCGGCCAGGTGCGCTCGCGCGCTCGCGCCGGCGTCGCCGGCCCGATACCGGGCGAAGGCGGGCAGCGCCAGGGCAATGACGCCGGCCAGCACGACGGCCGCGAGTCCGCCGGACAGTGCACTGACCGTTGGCGAGGTCAGCGACCCGAGCGCGCCGGACTCGAGCCGGCCGAGGGAGTCGCCGCCGGCGCCGATGACGTACTCGGCTGCGGTGAGCCGGCCGCGGAACTCATCGGTGGCGAGTGCCTGGACGATGCTCCCCCTGATGACCACCGTGAAGGTGTCTGCGGCGCCAGCGACCGCCAGCAGGCCCAGCACAAGCCAGAGCGTGTGCGCGAGTGCGAATCCGGCGAACGCGGCACCCCAGATCGCGACCGTGCACAGCATCACCAGACCCTGCCGACGGATGCGGCCGACCGGGCCGGTGACCGCCGAGCTGGCCAGGCCGCCGACCCCGATGGCCGCGGTGAACAGGCCGAGAGTCGCCGGGTTGCCGCCAAATCGCTCGGCGTTAATCGCGGGGAAGATCGCGAGCGGCAGGCCGAAGACCGTGGCGTTGAGGTCGGCAAGGAACGTCCCGGCCAGCACCTGGCTGCGGCGCACGAACCGCAGACCCGCCACGACGGCGCGGGGTCCGGGCCTGGCGGCGCCGGGCTGCGGCGGCATCGCGGGCAGCCGGGCCACGCCGTACAGCGACGCGCCGAAGCTGATCGCGTCCAGCAGGTAGCAGGCCTGCAGGTGGCCGCCTGCGACGGCGGTGATGACGCCGCCGATCGCCGGGCCCGCGCTGAGCATGAGCTGGAAGCTGATCCGGTTGAGCGCGAGGCCCGCGGAGATCTGGTCGGGCCGCAGCAGGCTCGGCAGGAACGTGCGCCGGGCGGGCTGGTTGATCGCGCTGAGCGCTGCCGAGACCGCGACCAGCGCGTACAGCAGCCAGACGACGGACAGGCCGGCGATTGCCTGCGCGGCCAGCGCCGCAGACACCGCCGCCTGGCCGCAGGTCGTCGCCAGCACGAGAGTGCGCCGGTCCAGGGCGTCGGCCAGTGAGCCGCCCAACATCCCGATGGTGATCGTCGGCGCCACGCTGGCGATGCCGATGGCGCCGACCGCGAACGAGGACCTTGTCATGTCGTAGACCTGCAGCGGGACGGCGAACCCGGTCAGCGCGCTGCCGATGGCGGACAACGTGGTCCCGGCCCAGAGCCGCCGAAACTGCGCCGACTCGCGCAGCGGTGTCACGTCCGTGAGCAGGCGGGAGAGGCCAGGCATCAGCCGTCCCTACCCGGCGCGCCGGCTGGCGGCGAGGGTCGCGCCGAAGTCAGGGTGCGCCCTCGCCCACGCCGACTCGACGATGCGCTGCCGGAACGGGCGGCTGGCCAGCGCCGCCGCGATCGCCGGCACGAGCTCGGCCAGCGGGAACGGCAGCTCGGCGTCCATCTCGGCGGCCGCCGACGCGGTGGCGGCCCACTCGGCCTCGATCTTCGGCAGCAGTGCGCGCGCCTTGTCCGTCAGGTGCACGACGCGCTGCCTGGCGTCCTCGCCTGGTCGCAGCTCGACGAAGCCGCGGCTGGCCATCTGGGCCACGGTCTGGCTGGCGGCCGAGTGGGTCACCGCGATCGCGCGGGCCAGATCCGTGATCGGCACCGGCCCGAGCGCGACCAGCGCCCGGACAAGGGGGCTGAACCGCGGCCGGTAGCCGGGCGTGCCGAGATCTGCCAGCACGGTGCCGATGTCGTCGTCCATCTCGTCGAGCACATGCCGCAGCAGCGTGCCAAGCCCGACGAGCGACCCGGTCGGCCCGCTGGCCTCAGCCACGGCCGGCGCCGGGCGCCGCGAACGCGTCGGTGGCCGCGACGATCTCGGACAGCAGTCGTGCGCTGCCGCCGTGCCCCGCGTCATCGATGAGCGTGAGCGCGCTGCCCGGCCAGGAGGCGGCCAGCAGCCACGGCGTGCCCACCAGATTGACCAGGTCCAGGGTGCCCTGGATGAGTTTGGCGGGAACGACGCCGAGTCGGCCCGCGGCCGTCAGCAGGACGCCGTCGGCTTCGAGGAAGTGGTCGTTGCTCCAGTAGTGCGTGACGATGCGCGCGAACGCAAGCCGGAATGCCGGGTCGTCGTAGCGGGGGTTGTGGCCGGAGGTGGGCAGCATGCCTTCTTCCCAGTCGCACCAGTCGCGGGCGGCTTTCTCGCGCACCGCCCGGCTCGGATGGCTGAGCAGCCAGTCATAGGCAGCGGGCAGGCTGCCGTCCTGCCGGTCGGCGGGCACGCCGTCGCGGAAGCGGTGCCACGGTTCCGGGAACAGGGCGCCCAGGCCTCTGGTGAAGAGGTCGACCTCGGCCCGCCGGCCGGAGCCCACCCCGGTGAGCACGGCGGCCGACACGCGGTCGGTGTGCCGCTCGGCGTAGGCGAGCGCCAGCACCGAGCCCCAGGACCAGCCGAAGACGAGCCAGCCTGGGATGCCCAGGTGTTCGCGAAGCAGCTCGATGTCGGCTATCAGGTGGCTGGTCGTGTTGGCCGCCAGGCTGACCTCGGGGTCGCTGGCGTGCGGCGTGCTGCGCCCGCAGTTGCGCTGGTCGAAGAGCACAATACGGTACGCGGCCGGATCGAAATATCGTCGCATGCTGGGGCTGCGGCCGGAGCCGGGTCCGCCGTGCAGTACGAGCGCGGGTTTGCCGTGGGGGTTGCCGCAGGCCTCCCAATAGACGAGGTTGCCGTCGCCGACAGCGAGCATGCCGTGTTCGTACGGCTCGATTTCGGGATACCTGACCCGTACGGCCGGCTCGGTCATCGGTCGCCACCACCCTGAGCTCGAGAAAAGTGAAAGCAATACAACAGTGCTACTATATATGGCCGGCGCGCCAGCGCGCTGCGGGTCGGGCGGATGTCAGGCAGAACTCACCAGCGCGGGCCGGCCGTCAGCCGCCGCGCTGGCGGGTTGGTGTCAGCGCTTTGACCGCGATGAGCCGGTCTGCTGCAGATGCTCGACGATGGCGTCCGGGCCGGGGAAGACAAGCCTGGTGTGGCCGTCGTCAAAGCGCACGAGGTACGGCGGTGCACCTCCGGATCCGTGCACCTCGACGATCTCGCCCGCGTGCTCGGCCTGGCCTACGACCTTGCCGTGCACGTGCAGTCGGTCGCCGACAGCTGCCTGCATGGCGCCCACCTCCTCGTCTTCCGCATACACCGCCGTGGATGTGCCGCGAGCGCCGGGTAGCTGGCCAGGTACGCCCCTACCAAGGGCGAGCGGTCACCCAGCGCTCATACCCTCTCGCTGTCAGCTATACCGGGCCCGCTGCGTCTCAGCAAGGCCTCCCGCGTGGAAGCGGCGCGCTGCTTCGAGCAGCTCGTCGAGCGGCGGCCACCACGGCCCGTGCTCGAGCGACCTGAGCGTGTCAAGCAGGCTCGCGGTCACGGCCAGTCCATCCGGGTCTGGGGCGGTATCCACGACGGCGGCGACGGTTATGCGCCGCGGCCGGGCGGCGCGCAGCGGGCCTAGGTAAAGGTCGGCGCCGATAGTGAGGTGCTGGGCCGCGACCACGACGAGGTAGTAGTCCGGCAACTCGAACTGCTTGCTGCGCCACGCTGCCAGTGTCTCCGCGGCCTGTTCCTCGAAGGCGGCCGCGGCACCCGGTCCGGCTGCCACGGACCACATTTCCCGCCAGGCTGACGCGACCCCGGCGAGCGGGTCGTTCGCCACCACGACGTAGGTAGCCCGGTGCCGCGCGGCGGCGCGCATGGCGAGCGCGCCCTGCTCCCACCCTGCTCGGACGGGGGGCTCGGCCGCGGCGGCGGATGCGTCGATCCCGGCCGGCCTGGCGCGGACTGCTGGCCTGATGGAGCGGCCTGACCCGGCCGTGCCGGACGGCTCGGCCGCGCGCGCGACAGCCACGTTCCCGGACTCCGCGAGGGCGGTCATCAGGCCCAAGGACACGCGGCCCACCAGGGCGATCACCGTCGATGACTCGCGTCGCATCGGCACGATCCTACGGCGTCGGCCCGCCCTCTTGACGGTTCCACGGCAGCCGGGCTAGCGTCACGGTCAAATAGATAGGAAAGTTGCCTATTTGTTGATGCCTCGTTCGGACACCCTCTCTCCCCGCCCCCACTAGCGAGGGGATCCGCGCATGAGACGATTCACACCCAACTGGACCGGACTAGCCGCGATCGGCGCCGCAGCGGTCACGCTCGGCTTCGCCGCGAGCGGCGCGAGCGCGGCCGCCTCGCCGGGGGGCGGCCCCGCAGGGCCGCTGCCGTACCGGGGTCTTCGCGTCGTGCTTTGAGAAGTACGACACCAGTGCCGGGAGCCTCGCCGTCGCCGTCGCGCGCGTCCCTGGCGCAGTTCCTGTCGCTGGCATTCCTGGAAACCCCGGCAGCCGGCTCCTGCAGCGCCGGCTGGAACGGCGACCCGAGCCAGCCCATCGGAGCCGCGAGTTTCGCCGGCGACATCGCCGCCATCCAGGCCCGCGGCGGGAACGTCATCCGGTCGTTCGGCGGCTACACGGCGGATACCACCAACACGGATATCGCTGACAGCTGCACCAGCGTGCCGGCGATCGCGGCCGTGTACGCCACATCCCGGCCGGCCGGGCCGCGCGAGCAGCGGGCGCTCAGGTAGCAGGCGTCGCTCGCTCCGGGGCCGCCCGGCTCGGGCCGCCCCGGCTATTCGTCGTCAGCTGCGTCCCTCTTCTGGTCCTCAGCCCGCTCGGCTGCCCTGGACCACTCCTGCTCGGCTACCCGGACCAGGTGACCGGCGCCCTCTCTCAGCCTGTCCGCGCGCTGCCACAACCGGTCAAGTCGATCGCGGAGCCGCCCTGCCCGCTCACCTCGCCGCTCCGCCCAGCGTGCTTCGTGGCGCGCCCGCGTGCCGTGCCTGGTCGCCTCGTCGGCCAGTTCCTGCGCCTCGTCGGCCAGCTCCCGCGCTTCCTGCGCCAGCTCTCGCACGTCATCGGCCCGCTCGTCCGCCTCGTCGGCGCCCTCGCCGGCCAGGTCAGCGTCCTCCTGCGCCCGCTCGGCGGCGTCCTGGGCTAGCTCGGCGCGGCGCCGGGCGTGCTGGGCGCGCTCGGCCGCCTGCAC
>JBOHCP010000276.1:0-6964 GCA_050698875.1 Streptosporangiaceae bacterium
CGCCGTGCTCCCGTGCCAGTGACCTGGCCTCGTCACAGTCGGCGGCGATTCACGGTCGCACTCGCGACACCCGGCTGGCTCGAAAGCGAACCGGCGGAACGCGCGAACTCGGATCTATGACCAAGCGCGCGGCCCGCAAGGCGAATGCCTGAAGGCGCGGGCAGCGAGACCTGCACTGACGGGGTGAGCTGGCGTCAGCCGCTCGGCCGGCAACTGCCGGGCATTCGTGAAAGTAAGCAGCGGTCTAATCCGATCGGCAGCTGTCCCATTGACTAGTCAGTCTCCGGCGGTGGGCCGCTACCCGACGCGCACCGGCAGGAAATCGAAGCCACGGAAGGCCAGGCCAGGCACCCGGCGCGGGTCACCCGCCGCGGCGATGGCCGGGAAGCGCGCCAGTAGCGCGCGGAACGCGATTGTGGCCTCCAGCCGGGCCAGGGCCGCGCCCAGGCAGAAATGCGGGCCGCCGCCGAAGCTCAGCGCCCCGGCATCGGGCCGCCGCGGGTTGAAGCGGTCCGGGCTGGTGAAGCGGCGCGGATCCCGGTTCCCGGCGCCGACCAGCAGGACTACCTGGGTGCCGGGACTGACGGGCCGGCCGGCAATCTCGGCTGCTCCGGCAGCGCGCCTGGCCGTCATCTGGACCGGCGCGTCATAGCGCAGCGCCTCCTCGACGAAGCCGGCGGCCGCCAGTTCGCCCTGCCGCATGGCCGCGGCCATGGCCGGGTCGGCCAGCATCACCGCCAGGCCGTTCCCCAGCAGGTTGGTGGTGGTCAGGAAGCCCGCCAGCAGCAGGGTGTTCAGGTTGTCCAGCAGCTCAGCGTTGCTGAGCTGGCCATCGCCAGCGTCGTGGACCTGCACCAGCACGCTGATCAGGTCGTCGCTCTGACGCTGGCGGCGCTCGTCGGCGAGCGCGGTGAAGTAGTCATTAAGCCGTGTCGTCGCAGCGTCCGCTACTGCCAGCGCGTCCTCGGCCCGCCGCCGCTCTCCCAGCAGCCCGGTGACCAGGTCGGCAGCCAGCGGCCGGAACGTCTCGCGGTCGGCTGGCGGGATCCCGATCAGGTCGCAGATCACCGTGACCGGCAGCGGGCAGGCGAAGCGCTCCATGAAGTCCACCGGCTCACCGCCCGCGCCGCGATCGGCCATGTCGTCGAGCAGGCTGGCCGTCGTCGCGGCGATCACCGGCGCCAGGCTCGCCACCCGGCGATGGCTGAACGCGCGCGACATCAGGCCCCTGACCCGGGCGTGCTCGGTCCCGTTGAGGTCGAGGACCGAGTTCTTGCTCATCGACGGATGCTCGCGCCAGCCCGGGAAGCTTTCGTCGAGGCCAGTAGCGCCTGGCACCTCGAAGCGGGGATCACGCAGGACCGATTCGATGGCGGCATGGCCGACGACGAAGATCGAGGACCACGGTGACGGATGGCAGACGTCGCCGGTCGCATGCAGGTCGGCGTAGTGCGGATAGGGGTCACTGGCCGCGTCCAATGTGAACAGCGCCCTCAGGATCTCGGCCGCTTCCACCTGGCGCTCCCAGCACGTCGGCTACAGCCCCAGGATAAGGGGCGTGGTCGCGGCCCGCCGCTGAGCAGCGCCGTCAGCAGCTCGCCAGTCGTATCAAGGCTCGCATCGGACCACCTGGCTAAATAATCTGCCTGGGGTTCACGCCGACGCCTCCTGATGCGCTGCTCTCATACGCGGCGAGCGCGAATCTCAGCACGTCGACGGCCTCTTCGCCGCCCCAGAGCAGTGGACCTTGGCCCGTATGCAGCCAGCGAAGCCAGTGGCGGCCCGAGTCTCGAAAGCTGCTCGCCCAGTCGTCGTCGAGCGCGTGGTAGCCGCGCGTCTCGCCGTCGACGTAGACCTCGAGGCTGGGTTGCTGGATGCCGCGGCCGGTGCAGCGATTGACCCGCGCGTAACCCTTGCGACCGGTTATCTCCCAGCGCTCGTCATTTGTGTAGTAGTCGGAGCGCAGATACATGTCCATCGCGAGGGTGATGTCCCACACGCCGCGCACACCATTGTCGTGCTCCCACGCGATCGTGGTGGGTGCATCGATGTCCACGCCGGGGCCGACCACGGTGCTCCCGATCCACGCGCGGACCTCCCTGACCGGGCCGAACAGCCAGATAGCAGTCGCGAGCTTGTGCCAGCCGTCGTCGAATACGAGGATGCCGCGGCCGCGATTCATCTGCTCAAGCTGCCACTCAAAACTGCTGATCGGCACGTCCCAGCCGCCCAGGCCGCTCCCGACCATCTTCATGTGGTAGGCGGAGACGTCGCCGATCTCTCCCGAGTCGACAGCGGCCTTGAGTTTCCGCAGCGGTTCGTAGAACAAGTAGTTCTCCATCACGCGCAGGATCCGGTCGCTGGCTTTCGCCGCGTCCAGCATCCGCTGCGCGTCGATAGGGTCATTGCACATCGGCTTCTGCACATTGACATGCCAGCCGAAGCCAAGGAGCTCGACCACGCCGTCGGCGTGCAACGGAATTGGCAGCAAGACCTCTGCCGCATCGACATCGAGACCGCTCGACGCCAGGTCGGCGGCCGACGCGAACGTGCTGGCGCCCGGCCAGTCCGTCTGGCGTTGCGCGCGGCGTTCCTCGCTGGGATCGACAAGCGCGACCACCTCGACGTCGGGGTTTTCCATGTAGGCACGAACGTTCAGGTCGTAGATCCGGCCGAGACCGATGAACGCGGCCCGCACAGGACGGTCGTAGGGTCTGAAAGTCACCGCGCTTGGTCTCCCTCGGGGCAGGTCGATCGAGTCTGATAGCCGGATCGGGACGGACATCTGCCCCGTTGGCCCGCATATTAGCGGACAGTTCTCTTTACGACATGGCTCAAGCCTCAGGACCCGGCCTCAGGCAGCCAGTCACCGGCGCGTTTGATGATCGTCTTCCGGCGGCCATCAGGCCCGCTGGTTGTCCGGTTCCAGGCTCGCCCGCCATCGCCCTCGCGATCCTGCTCGGGGCGGGCCGTTTTCTGCCGCGCCCGGCAGGCGGTCGGCGACGACGCGGAACAATCGGCTCACGAGGCGATAGGAGCGCTGCTCGCTGCGCTCCACGTCGTCGTGTCTGCGATAGCCGCCGGGACTACTACTGTCGGCAGGGAAACCAGCTAGCCGGGGAGGCGAGATGAGCCGGACGCGCGTCATCGTGAACCCGCTGAGTGGCGAGCAGATAGTCATCCGCCGCACGGCCGAGCAGACCGATGGCGAGGTGCTGGACTGGGAGCTGCTCCTGGCGCCGGGCGGCAAGGTGCCCAGCAGCCATGCGCATCCACAGCAGGAGGAGGTCTTCACCGTGCTCGCGGGGCGGATGCGATTCCGGGTGGGCTGGCGGCGCGTCATCGCAACTCCCGGCCAGTGCGTGCGGATCCCGCCCGGCACTGTGCACCACTTCGCCAACGCGGGCAGCATTCCGGCCAGGGTGGCGGTGGAGTCCCGGCCGGCCCTGGCCATGGAAGAACTGCTGGAGACCGCGGCCGCTCTCGCGCAGCAGCAGCATGCGGCAGGCCGCGCGCTGCCGCGGCCACTTGAGCTAGCCCTGTTTATGAGCGATTTCGAGCACGAGGTCCGCGCGCCGTTCCTGCCACCTGTCCTCGTCCGACCGCTCGTGCGGGCGCTCGCACGTGTGGCTAGGCGATACGGCCTGGACGCGCGCTACCGGGTGCTGCGCGAGCCCGGCGCAGCTACGCCGCTCGCCTCCCTCACCGCGGCCTGGCGGCACGCGGCCGGGCCATCAGCGGCGGCGGGACATGACGGCGGCTGATGGCATCAATAGAGGTCACGCACCTAGTGAAGCGCTACCGGGGGGCAGCCAGGAACGCGGTCGATGACATCAGCTTCCAGGTCGGCAGCGGCGAGTTCTGCTGCCTGCTCGGGCCGAACGGCGCAGGCAAGACGACGACAATCTCGATACTGACCACGACGCTCGAGCAGACATCGGGTGTGGTGCGGATCGCAGGCCACGACGTCAGCGCTGACCAGGCCGGCGTGCGCCGGGAAATCGGCGTGGTCTTCCAGCAGCCGGCCGTGGACCAGAACCTGACCGCCGAGGAGAACCTGCGCCTGCACGCGGTCCTGTACGGAATGTGCAGCTGGCGGCCGCTGTATAGGTGGATGCCGGCCAGCTACCGGGCGCTCGTGCAGGACGTGGCCGGCGTCCTCGGGATGTCGGGGGAGCTAGGCAGACCGGTACGAGAGCTGTCTGGCGGCCAGCGCCGCCGACTGGAGATTGTCAGGGCGCTCATGCACCGGCCGCGGGTGCTGTTCCTGGACGAGCCGACCGCAGGGCTGGACCCGCAGAGCCGCCGCAGCCTCTGGACGCACCTGACGGAGGCCCGCGCACAGCTCGGCACCACGATCCTGCTCACCACGCACTACCTGGAGGAGGCCGAGACCGCGGACGCCGCGTGCGTGCTGGCCAACGGCCGGATCATCGACCGGGGCAGCCCGGAGGACCTGAAGCAGCGGCACGGCGCGCCATCCCTGGAAGATGCCTACCTCACCCTGCTGAGCCGGGAAGACCAATGCGACGGGAACTGACCAGCCTGAGGTTGCTGCCGATGCGGGCTCGCGCCGGCGCGGCGGCCCGGAGTGCGGCACAGAGCCGGGCACCGGGCCATATCGCGGCGGAGGTCAGCGCGCTGCTGGCCATCGCGCAGCGCGACGTCATCAAGCTGCTCAGGGACCGGCCGCGGCTGGCCGTCAACCTGGCCTTCCCAGTCTTGCTCATTGCCGGGCTCGGCGGATTGCTGCAGTCAACCGTCGGAAGGGTCACCGGCCTCAGCACGATCACGCTCTCGTTCACCGGCGTGCTCGCGGCCAGCCTGTTCCAGTCCGCAGCGGCCGGCATGATCTCGATAGTCGAGGACCGGGAGAACGACTTCTCCCGCGAGCTGTTCATCGCCCCGGTCTCCAGGCTTACCCTGCTGGCCGGGAAGATCGCCGGCGAGAGCGCCGTGGCGGTCTGCCAGGGCGTGTGCATCGTCGCGTTCGCGCTTGCGTTCGGCGTCCGGATGACTAGCTTGCAGGTGCTTGGGCTGGCCGGTAGCGGCCTGGCCTGCTGCCTGCTCGGCGCGGCGTTCGGGCTTGCCACCATCGCGGCCCTGCCGAACCAGCGGTCGGCCATGCAGATCTTCCAGTTCCTGATCATTCCGCAGTACGTGCTCGGCGGCGTGCTGGTACCGCTGACCGGTGCCCCACCGCTGCTGGGCGCGCTGTCCTGGGCGATGCCGATGCGCTACTGCGTCGATCTGACCAGGGCCACGTTCTACGCGGGCACCAGCGGCTACCACCGGGTGGTGACCGGCGGCGCGGGCCTGGATCTGGTAGTGATTGCCGTGCTTACCGCGGTGTTCCTTGCTGCCGGGGCGACCCTGTTCAGCTACCGGGAGCGGGTCAGGTAACACCAGGCCCGGACCCAGCGGTCAGCACCCGGTCGAACGCCGCCAGGTATGTCTCGTCGCCTTGATCGCGCCGCTTCAGCCAGTACTCCGCGCCCCAGAACAGGTAAGCCCACAACCCACCCGCCGCCGCGCCGGAGCCGAGCTGGAGCGCCCGGTTGTACGTGCCGATGACATGTTCGGGCAGGCAGCTGAACATGGCGCGGCCTGGCAGGCTCGGCGGCGTGGTGACGGTTTCCCAGGGTTCGGCCTGGCCCTCGGTCACCATCAGCCGCCGACCGGAGCGAGCCACCTTGACGCACAGCCGAGCGCTCGCGCGCTGCTGCCAGGGACTCTCGCTCCCGGCCAGGTACGCGGTACGCGGACCGAGCCGCACCAGCGCATGCCGCGGGTAGATATTGAGCCCGACGATGTCGGCTTGCTGGCCGGCCACCGCCAGCGAGTCGCCCTGGTCCCTGGTCCGCCAGCGCTGCTGCAACCGGACCGGGATGGAGGTGGGCAGGAAGCCGGTCAGGATCACCGGCCTGGATGGATCGGCGGCCCTGACCGCCGCCACCTCTCGCCGGACGAAGGCCGCCGACAGCCGCCACGAGTGCTCCATGCCCAGCGGATCCACCGGCTCATGCTCCACCTGCCACCCGATGATCGCGGAATTGCCGCGGTATCGCTCGACGATGCGGGTCACGAACGCCGCGGCGGCGTCCGCCAGGCCCGGATGGGTCTCCGGGCTGATCAGCCGACCCTCGGGCAGCGGCTCGGGCAGGTGGTGCGCCGGCACGAAGAACTCGGGATATCCGAATGCCTTGACCGCGCCGACGCACAGGATGACCTTCTTTCCCGCCGTCGTCGCCGCGCCGATCTGCTCGTCCAGCCCGCTCGCAGCCAGGTGGCCGGCCGACGGCTCCAGCTCGTTCCAGTACGCTGCCAGCCGCAGCACCGGGAACGGGTAGACCAGCAACTCGGTCAGCGCCCGGCCTGGATCCAGGCCGAGCGCGGCGGCCTGCAGTGGCCGGAAGCTGACCCCGAGCATGGTGTCCCCGTGCGGCTCGACCGGGAGGTCGGACCACCGGCTGCTGAGCGGCTGGCTGGCGCTCGCGATCCGGATCTCCGGCAGCACCGGCACGGCGCCGACGGCCGACCTGAGCGCAGTGCGAGCCAGGTCACGCGCCCGGCTCCGGACGTCCTTGGTCATACGGCGGCGACCCGTGGGCTGCCCGTCACCCGCGCGGTCGCCGGATCAGCGGGCGGCGGGAGCCGCTGCCCGGCCAGCATGGCGATCAGTGCGGCCACGTCGCCCGCCGCACCCGGCCTGGCGAGTCGCTGGCAGCCGGCCGACAGGGCCGCCAGCGCTGCCCGGTCACCGCGCAGCAGCGCGAGTTCGCGGAGCAGGCCGCGGATACCGCGCGCCCGCCGGCCCGCACCCGCCCGTACCACCAAGCCGGTGTTCCCGCGCTCCTGGCCGGGCAGGTGCGACGTCAGAAGCAGGGGCGTGCCACAGCAGGCCGCCTCGGCGATGATGCCAGGCCCGGCCTTCGTCACCACGATGTCGGCGCAGTGCAGCCAG
>JBOHCP010000277.1:0-6957 GCA_050698875.1 Streptosporangiaceae bacterium
GCGTCGTGACCAGCAGCAACTCGATGATCCGCGGCTTGGTCAGCAGGAACAGCGCCTTGGCGACGACGCCGACGGACCGCCGGCCGCCGGGCAGCACGCCCGCGGCCGCGCCGCCCACCACGCCTGCATCCGCGGCGGCCGCAGCGTCAGCCGTGGGAATAGCGCCCGCCGGCGCGTCCGTCGCCTGCGTCACTCGCCGGCTCCAGCTCCGGCTCCGTCAGCCGGCGGCTGCTCGCCATTCGTTTCGTCGGCGCCAGCCGAGCGCTCGGGCTCGGCGCTCGCCGTCAGGTACGCGCCCGAGGCGCCCGCGGTCTCTGACGTGCTCGCGGCTGCGGCGGTGCCTACCGGCCCAGGCGTGTCCGCGACGGGCCGGCGCCCGCTCAGCCCGAACGGGATCCGCTGGGCCGGCACCCGCTGGTGCGGCCGGCCGAACAGCGCCCACAAAGTCAGCGCGATGACGATGAACAGCACCATCGGGAACAAGAACGTCCAGTAGTACCCGCTCGGCGTGTTGTCGGGGGATGCCCCAGCGATCACCGCATGCACAGCTGCCTCCTGCTCCCAGTCCCGAGCTTCACCTTATGACTGGCCGGGATGGCCAGCCTCCCCGGCGCAGCAGTCAGCCGGATCAGCCCGGCCGACAACTCCGCCGATTCCTCGTCGTTCAGCCACTGCGACAGCAGCGCCACCGCGGCGGTGATCAGCGGCGGCAGCATGCCCATCCAGAGCACTGGCCGGACGCCGACCGCGGGCCCGGCGCCCGCCGCGCGGGCCGACCAGTGAGCGATCACCGCGTGCCTGCCTCTGCGCCTAGTGGACCAGGTAGAACAAGATCTCCACGATGACCGCGACCACGGCCAGGAAGTTCCAGATCAGCGTGAACCCGCTGAGCGAGGACTGGAACCGCTGCACCGCGAACGCCTCGGCGTACGTCGGCGGCTGCTCGACGAACGAGATCTGCGGGATCGTCCGAACGCGCATGATCAGGGTCTCCAGCCAGACCATCGCGCCGAACGCGATCGTCAGGTAGACCGGCCAGAAGCCGACGAACACGCTGGCGAACCCGCTGGCTCCCGGCCAGAACGGCAGGTCGAGCAGCTGCCAGATCGAGAACCCGACGGCCGCGAGGCCGAGCAGCAGGGCGACGACCGCGCCGCGCTGCCAGGCCGACTTGTTGCCCCGTTTGATCATCTGCAGCACCGCGGACTGGGCAAGAGCGCTGACCACGACCAGGACGGTGATCACGACGCCTAGCCACACCTTCGGGTGGGTGCCAGACGGGTACCACAGGCCGTGGCTGTTCAGCGACTTCAGGTAGAAGAACGCGAACACGAAGGAGCCCAGGAGGAAGGCCAGCGCGCCCGCCGCCAGCCGGGCCCCGGTCCAGGCCGCGTTCAGCGCCGCCTCGTGATAGTAGACCGCCTCTTCCTCGGCCGGGCTCACGGCCGACGGCGCGGTTGTCTCGGCCATCCCTATGCCTCCGCTCTTGCCGATTCCGCCGCCGACATGATCGCCGCCGTCACGACGCCGGCCGGCGGATGCAGGTCGGCCACGGGCTGCGCATCCTTCACGCCGTAGTCGTACGGGCCGGACAGCACGACCGGGACCTGGTCAAAGGTACCGGGCGGCGGCGGCGAGGCGACCTGCCACTCCAGGCCGCGGGACTGCCAGGGGTTTCCGACCTCGCGATCGCGCGCGATCACGGTCGACCAGACGAAGTTGATCACGAACAGCAGGATCGAGAAGCCCAGTACATAGGACGAGATTGACACCCAGTCGTTCAGGCTCTGCAGGTTGCTCGCGTACTCGAACACGCGCCTCGGCTGGCCCGCCATACCCACCGCGAACAGCGGCAGGAACGTGGAGTTGAACCCGATGAACATGATCCAGAACTGCCACTTGCCGAGCTTCTCGTTGAGCTGGATGCCGGTCATCTTGGGCAACCAGTAGTAGACGGCCGCCATGAAGGCGAAGATCAGCCCGCCCATGATCGTGTAGTGGAAGTGCGCCATCACGAAGAAGCTGCCGTGTTCGGTCGTGTCGGCGGGCACGTCCGACAGGAACACCCCGGATATCCCGCCGATCAGGAAGTTGAAATACATGGCGATGCAGAACAGCATCGGCACCCGGAAGCGGATCTTCGCCTTCCAGAACGTGCCGAGCGCCACCAGGTAGATGAACCCTGTCGGGATCGAGATGAGTTCGGTGGTGACCATGAACAGTGGCCGCATGTCCGGATTGATGCCGCTGTCGAACAGGTGGTGCTGCCACACGAAGAAGCTGAGCAGCGTGACGCCGATCATCCCGGCTCCGGCGACCCGGTAGGCGAACAGCGGTTTACGGCAGAACACCGGGATCAGCTCCGAGACGACTCCGAAGCCTGGCAGCGCCAGGATGTACACCTCGGGATGGCCGAAGAACCAGAACAGGTTCTGGTACAGGTAGGTGCTGCCGCCGAGCGAGTCCTCGAAGAACGCGGTCTGCGCGGTCCTGTCCGTGATCAGCATGTACATGCCGGCCACCAGCACCGGTGCAGCCAGCACGAACAGGAAGGAGGTCGACACCATCGACCAGACGAACATCGGCAGCCGACCCCAGCGCATGCCGGGCGCCCGGTAGCAGATGACCGTCACGATGATGTTGAAGCCGGCCAGGATGACCGACACGCCCATAAGCCCGAACGCGACCGCGTAGGAGTCCGCCCCGAGCGTGGACTGGATGGATAGCGGCGCGTAGCCGGTCCAGCCGAACGGGAACCCGCCCAGCATCAGCCCGGACAGCAGGATCAGGAACGCCATCGGGGTCAGCCAGAACGACAGCGCCTCGATTCGCGGGAAGGCGACCCGCTTGCTGCCGATCATGATCGGCACCAGGTAGTTGCCGAACGGGCCGACGATGACCGAGGTCATCAGCATCATCATCATGGTGCCGTGCTCGCTGACGATCTCGACGTAGACCTGCGAGGTGAACACGTGGTGCACCGGCGAGAGCAGCTCGGTCCTGATCGCCATGGCGAACAGCCCGGCGGTGCAGAAGTAAATGATCATGCCGACCAGGTACTGCATGCCGACCACCTTGTGGTCGAGCGAGTACCGGAAGTACCTGGCCAGCCCTGACGCCTCGTGCCCGGGCACCCCGTTGGCCACGGCTGCCGGCCGGCCGGTCATCTGCCGCAGGACGTCGTTGAACACCCCGAGCCCGATCAGCCAGCCGACGATGGCGAACGCGTAACCGAGCACGATCGGCCAGTCCTCGGAGTCGGACAGGGCGACGTTTGGATACTGGTTCGCGGCGCCCGTCGCACCGGTCAGGTAGTCACCCAGCAGGTGGCCGAGCAGGTAGCCGACCACCGCGCCGACGATCGCGGTGTGGATGGCGGGGCGCTGCCACCACGGTCGTCCGCCCCCAGCACGGGCGGGCAGGCCGCCGCCGGCGCCTTGCGCGCGTTCCGGCTGTGTCTCGATGGCCATCAGGTCACCTCTTCGTCACGGTGTTGAAGGCAAGCACTATCGTCGCTGCGGTCACGGCTGCACTGGATCGTTCGGCGGGTAGTAGTAGCCGTTGGCGCCGGCGATGCCCGCCTTCACCATGGCCTTGTTGATCTGCACAACGACCGTGGGGTCGTAGACCGTCGCGTACGGCGGCAGAATCTTGGTGATCGACGCCAGCTGGACCTCGGTCTTGTTCGCCCACGCCTGGAACGCCGACACCGAGACGACAGTGCCGGCGTTGAACATGGCGCCGTGCCAGAGCCCGCACAGCTCGTCGCACCTCACCTCGAACATCCCGGTGTGCTCGGCCGTCGTGTACGCGACATTGTTCACGCCGGGGTTTGCGTCTGCCTTGACTCCCAGCTGGTAGGCCCAGAAGTCGTGGATCACGTCGACCGAGGTGACGTTGAACTGCACCGGCTGGCCAACCGGCAGGTAGAGAGCCGTGGTCTCGAAACCGCCGTACTGCGGGTAGCGGTAGGTGAACCGCCACTGCTGGCTGATGACCTGGATCTGCAGCGGCGTGCCGTTCGGTTTCCAGATGGGAGCCGGTCCCTGGCCCGCGCCAGCGCCCGCAAAGCCCGGCCAAGCCAGCTCGTAGGTTCCGAACCCGGCCAGGAACAGCACGATGACCGCGGTGATTGTGATCCACGTGGCCTGGATCCTGGTGTGCCCGTAGATGGGCGGGCCGTCCTCGTCGTCGCCCTCGCGGTGCCGGAAGTTGATGAACGAGTACGCCATGAAGACCAGCACGAAGGCCATGACGGGCGCGGCCAGCACGGACATGACCTTGATGTCGAACTGCTGGCTGGCCGCAGAATTGGACATCCTGCCCGGCGGCATGTGCGGCCCGTAGACGAAGTACAGCAGCCAGTCCGCGATCACCGCGACGGGCAGCCAGATCAGGAAGATCCGCAGGCCGTGGTTGGGCCCGGTCCGCTCGGCGGGCGCCGCGGCCTCGCCAGGAGACGCGGCCATCAGGACACCACCTCCATGTTGCCCGTCATGAAACCGATCGTCTGCATGGGACCGCCGAAGCCGTCGATGAAGCCGCCGCCGCACGGGATCCGGCACTGCCAGAAGTAGGAGCCGGTCGCCTTCGGCGTGTTGAAGCTGAACGTCATCGCCCGGTAGGGGCTGGCCGTCGTGCACGGCGAGGTGCCGCACAGGGTGTCGCTGAGGTTCGGTGTGGCCATCGGCACGTTCAGGTTGATGCCGGGGATCGAGAACGTGTGCCCGACGTTGCAGGCGGACCAGGAGTTGAGCTGCGTGTACGGCTTGCCGTTGTTGTACGCCACGCCGCCGATCGTGCCGGTCACCAGGCCCCAGTACGGGTTCCGCAGCGGGGTGCAGCCGTCATAGCCGTAAATGGTCATGTCGACGCGACTGCCGGCCGGCACCGTGAACACGGTGGTGTGCACCCACTGGTGCGTGGTCGGGTCCTGGATGAAGTACGACACCCAGTCCGGGTGGGTGCTGACGGTGTTCTGCGGGTCCTCCTGCATGACCACGTGGACCGTGGCGCCGGTGTCCGCGCTCACGCCGGAGCCAAAGTCCACCGTCGGCGGACTCGCGAGCAAGTAATTCACCACTATGAAGGCCGCGAGCGCTGCCACGGCGAGAAACGCCACGACCAGCGTCACGACTCGGACCGGCAACGCCACCGGCCATCACCTCGCTTCTTCGCCTTCGGCAGGACCGCCGGGTTGCTGGCATGGCAGACTGCCCTTGCCCGGTTAACGCAACCGATCTTGCGATCGCCGCGCGGCCGGCCGCAAGGATTGCGGCGCTCAATGACGAAATTGTCATAGTTGGCAGCACCGGTCAGGTAGCCCGATCGTGACCTGCCGCAGGCAGTATCTGCAGGTAGTTCTCAGGTTTAATCAGGCACTCGACCTTGACCGTGGCCGCTCAGATGGAGTAGACCCGTGCCGTCCGGACCACGTGACTGCAATCGATTGGGGCTTGGCGCGCCATGATCATCAGCCAGGTAGCAACCGGGCCCGCGCGCAGCCGCATTCTCGTCGTCGACGACGAGCCGCAGATCCGGGACATGGTGACGCGTGCGCTCCAGGCGGCTGGCTACGGGATCGAGTCGGCCGCCGATGGCGAAGCAGGGCTGACTCTTGCCCTGTCGGGCGACTACCAGCTCGTCATACTCGACATCCTGATGCCGGTCACGGACGGCCGCCAGGTCCTCCGCCAGCTGCGGCGCCTGCGACCCGACCAGGCCGTGCTGGTGCTGTCCTGCCTGTCAGACGTGACCGCCAAGGTGGACCTGCTGGACTCCGGCGCCAAGGACTACCTGACCAAGCCGTTCTCGCTGGACGAACTGCTGGCGCGGGTCCGGGTGCAGTTGCGCGCCGAGCAGCAGGCCGGGGACCATCCGGCAGCCGAGATCGTCCGGTCCGGGCGACTGGTCCTCGACCTCGGCCGGATGCAGGCCGACGCCGGCCTCGGCCTGGTGCCGCTGACCCGGCTCGAGGTGCTGCTGCTTCGCGAGCTGATGGAGCACGTCGGCGAGTCCGTGCCCAAAGGCACGCTGCTGGCATCGGTCTGGGGCATCGAGTTCGACCCTGGCTCGAACGTCGTCGACGTGTGCGTCCGGAGGCTGCGGTCTAAGCTCGGCTTCGACCTGATCGAGACGGTGCGCGGTGCAGGGTATCGACTCGCTTCCTGACTCCCCGCTAGCCGGGCGCGTCGGCATGCTGCGCTGGCTGGCCGGGCTGCAAACGTGGCGGCCGGACCTCGACCAGCTGCGGTTCTGGACTGGCTGGATGGACCTGGCCTGGGTGGTGCTGTGGATCCTCGGGCTGGGCGGGATCATGATCTTCCAGCGCTGGGAGGCCGTCCCGTTCCACCTGATCTGGATTACCTTCGCGCTGCTGTACAGCTTCCGCGTCCGCAATACCGGGCGCACGCTGTGGGTGCTGGCCGCAATGTGCACCACGACCTTCGGCGCCATCGGGGCCGACGTGCTGCGCGGCACGGCGGCGGCAGAGGAACTGACCGAAGTCCCGCTGATGGCCGCCATGTTCTGGGTGATGATGTGGCACGGCCGTCGCCGCCTGGCCGCCGACGCAGAGCTGATCCGGGTGAATCAGGAGAACGAGCGGCTGCTGGCGACCCAGCGCCGGTTCCTGCAGGACGCCTCGCATCAGCTCAAGACCCCGATCACGATTGCCCTCGGCCACTCGGAGCTACTCGCCAGGCACCTGGCCGACAACCAGGACCAGCGCGACATCAACGTGATCGTCGGCGAGCTCACCCGGCTCCGGACGCTCAGCCAGCGCCTGCTGCTCATCGCCGCGTCGGCTAGTCCCGACTTCCTGCGCCCGGAGCCTGTGGAGCTTGACCACTTCGTCGCCGGCGTGCTGCTGCGGTGGCGGCCTGCCGCCGACCGCTGCTGGCAGCTGGGCGGGCTGGACCCGGTCATCGCGCTCGCCGACGCCGAGCGCCTTGGCCT
>JBOHCP010000278.1:0-6946 GCA_050698875.1 Streptosporangiaceae bacterium
GGTCCGGCCTGCCAGCGGCTATGCCCGCCCCGCCAACGGCGGCGGGACCACCGAAGAAGCCTCCGATGGTCCCGCCGCCCGGCAAGATGGCCTAGCTCACGTGCAAGGGGTTCCGGCCGCTGGAGGGGCGATGGCAAGATGACTGGCGTGACATGAAGCTCAGCGTCCTAAAGAGCGGCGTGAGATCAGTTATGACCTGGTACACAATTCATGTAGGCCGGCGCGGTGCATTTCTCCTGTTTCTGGGACTGCTCGATTTTGTCTACGCCTGGGCGCTGAGACTGGAAGACACCCCGCAGCAGGTAATCAAGCCTGACTTCTTCCTGCCGTGGCAGGCATTGGCAATCTGGTGGCTGGCTACCGGGGTAATCGCCACCATCGGCGCATTCTCGCAGAAAGACGTGTGGGCATTCTTCTTCGCGGCTCTGCTGAAGGGGTCATGGGCGTCGGCGAGCCTGGCGCTGTGGCTGCGCGGGGAGCAGCCGGACGGCTGGCTGCCGGCCGCTGTCTGGGCGACGCTCGCCGGCACCATACTCGTAGTAGCGTCCTGGCCGGAGACACCTCCGCCTGAAGGTGGCCGAATCGACGGGGATATCGAGATCGAGGTTCCGCATGCACATGAGTGATCTCGCCGTCATCCTTCTCGGGGTAATGACAATCATCATTGCCTTCTCTGCATACCGGCTCTCTGTCAGGGCGAATAAAGCGCAGTCTGACTCCAATAAGATTGTCGTGGACGCGCAGGCGTATGAAAGAGCCAAGGAATTGTACGAGTCGGCAATCAGGACTGTTACCGACGAGTCGGACCGGCTGCGCGCCGAGGTCACCAGCCTGCACAAGGAAGTCGTCAAGCTGCGGGACGAAGTGGGGAAACTCCGGGCCACCAACACGACGCTCAGGCGTGAGGTAGCAGAGCTGCAGAGAGCCGGATGATCACGGTCACGGTCCCGGCAGGGGCGTCGCTGTGGTCGCTTGCCAGCCAGTACCTCGGCGACGGCAGCCTGTGGCCGGAGATATACCAAGTCAACCCGCAGCTCATCCCCGACCCGAACCTGATCGTCGCCGGCAGCCAGATGCAGATCCCGGTACCACCGCCGTCCGCGAAGCCACCGCAGAAGAACCGCGACGACGTGCTCGCCATCCTGGTAGCCGGGGCGCTGCTCACCGCGGTGTCGGCTGCGGCTGCCTACTCGATGATTCAGCTCGACCTGCAGTACGGCCGGGCCGAGCGCGGCATCCTGCTCGACGCCGAGCAGCAGATGGGCCTGCGCGGCGCGCTCGATGCCGTCATGACGTCGCCGCCCGAGCGCCGTGAGGGCATCGGAGCGGCCAGCTCCGCGATAGCCCGGCTCAACCTGATGCGCCGTGCCCAGTTCACGGTCGCAGCCGCCAGGCGGATCACCGCTGACCTGAAGCAGGCCAGGTCCCAGGGCACGTCACTGCGAGCAGCCCTGGCGGCCGGCGTGTCGCGCGAGCGCCGGTACTTCGGTCAGCACCTCGATGCCATCCAGCAGCGCACCCAGGCAGCTGCTCTCGTAGATAGCAAGGCGGCTGATTTCGGCGACCTGCTCGGCTGGTACACCGTGCGGGACAAGCACACCAGCGCCGAGTGCCTGGCGGCTGGCGGCAAGAACTTCTACGCTTCGACTATGCCGCTGATCGGGTATCCGGGCGGTGTGCATCCGCACTGCCGCTGCTACCCAGGCAGGCCGCATACTGGAGCTGCGCTCCTGCCGAGCGCCCGGATGAGGGAGGCGGCCTGATGACACGGACCGTCGCACTGCAGCCGCACCGCCAGGCACGGGCACGCAGTATGAGGGCGCTGGCCGGCAAGATGCAGAAGGATCTCCCCGGCATGACCGCGCACATGCACCTGCGCGACGCCGCGATGCAGATGGAGCGCGGCAACACCGAGGGCACCTTCCGGCACCTGTACGCAGCCACCCATGCGCTGCAGCCGCAGGCGCTGTACCGGCATGGCCACCTGACCGATGACGTTCACGCCGCGGCCAAGCAGAACATGGGCCTGGTGCACCGCGAGATCCTCAAGTCCCGCGACATCGAGGACATGGAGAACCAGAACCAGAACCAGATGCACAAGGACGAGGCCGCGCAGAACCAGGCCAACATCGACCGGATGCGCGCCGAGAAGCTGTCAGCCGCGGAGACACCGGCCGCGGCACCCGCGCCGAGCCCCGCGATGAACGCACCCGGACCGGTGCCATCCGGCGGGCCGGACCCGAGCGTTGCCGGAGGACCAAAGCCGCCGCCCGCGACCACCAGCCAGAACCACAGCAACGCCGGCCAGCGCGTGATCGAGCTGGACTGGGCGGTGTATGACCATCTGCGGGCAGCACAGGTGCATGAGGAAGGCGGAGACCGGGCGCTGGCCGACGTCCTGCGCAAGCGTGTCGGGAGATCTCCCGGCAAGGGCAAGAGGGCCAGGCTCATCGCCGGGGAGCTGCGCAAGGCGCAGGTAGCCCGCGAGGGCGGCGACGAGGTCGAAGCCAGCATGCACCTGTCGCGGGCCAGGATATATGCCGCGCAGGACGCAGCCGAGATGGCCGGGGACGCTGACGCCATCGAGCTGGTCGGCCCCAAGGGCTACGTTCACGGATGGATCAAGGTCGGCCCGCCGACGACCGATACGTTCGGGTACGGCACCAAGCCGGGCAGCTTCGAGCACCTGCAGGCGATCGAGGATCTGTCGCAGAAGGCCGCGATGGGGCCGACCGGAGACCCGGCGCATGCCTCGCCGACGCTGTCGAGCACCCTGCACCACATGCAGAACTCGATCGCGCTCCGTAACATCGACCACGCGAAGGTCCAGATGAAGGTCGCCGAGTGGGCGAACCGGCATGAGGCAGGCGGGGCGTGGACCAAGCAGCTGGCCGACCTGAAGAAGCAGCTGGACCAGGTGCCCAGGGCCGCCACCGGCTGGCAGAACCGCACCCCGGCCAGCGCGATCTCCAGGCGGGGCGAGCACCCAGGCAGGTACGTGGCCGGCGCTGACGTCCCGGCTAACCCGACTGCCGGGGCTACCAGGCAGTACGTCACCGCGACGATGGCGAACGGACGGCTGCGCCAGCTGGAGCTGTCCGCGGAGACCGGCGCGCTCGCGATTACGCCGCACCCGTTCGGCAAGCCCGGCGGACCGGGCTTGTGGGGCGTCAAGAACATGCAGCTGCCGCCGTACGTCCAGAACATCGCCCACGCGCTGCTGCGCACCGGCCGGGCCAAGACCATCGGGCAGGCAATCGCGATGGCCAGGGCGGCTACCAAGCGCTGGCTGCACGGCAAGAACACCAAGCCAGAGGTGCGCGCTGCCAGCGGGGCGTCTGACGCTGAGTGGCGAGCCAAGCAGGCCGTGGCGCATGCCGACCATTCCGTAACGGATGCCGACTTGCGGGCGATATACGCACTGGCCTGCCAGCTGACCGCGGGCGAGGTGGCGATCGAGCTGGCTCAGCTGAGCCAGTGAGCATCAGCGAGCAGGCCTTCGAGCTTGCCGAGGTACGCACCGCCGCGGGCGTAGCCCGGTTCCACCAGCCGATCGGATCGACCATCGGGTTCGAGACCGGCCGGATGAAGACCAGCCAGCTGCCGCCTCCCCGCCAGATGGCTCCGCGACAGTACAACCAGGACGAGATGGTGCGCAGCGTCCGCCGTCATGGTGTCGAGCAGCCGATCGCGCTCCGGCACAACCAGTCCGGCCTGCTGATGGCTAACGGCGAGCACCGGGCGCAGGCGGCGCGCGAGGCAGGCGTGCCCGACGTCCCGGTGATTGTCCAGCACAGCGAGGGCGTCAACCCGCGCTCAGTCCCGATCATCGGACGCCAGCCCGCCAGCCTGGCTGACTGGGAGAAGGCCTGGAACCAGATGCCGAGCACTGAGATCGCGGCCTCGATCAGCGATCAGCTTGGCATCGAGCTGGCCGAGCACGTGAAGACCGCGGCCGGGGCGGCGTTCTACCACGAGCCCATCGGCGCGCTCATCGTGCGGCACCACTACGAGCCGCCCGACCACTCCCGTCTGCTCAACGCGCGCTCCCCGTACCACGACCCCGGCGACCATCCGTGGTTCCAGGGCCGCCAGCCGGACCCGAAGAACATCATCGCCAAGTACTACGACGCGAGCCCGGACCAGGTGCAGCAGGGCATGCACTGGTACCAGGACGCGCACGAGATCGCCGCGGCCATCAGCCCGGACGACCCGCGCAAGGGCGCTGGTGTCATCTCCGCGTACTCCCCGCAGACCGGCTGGCCGGTCAACATGCTCAACGCCGCGCGAGCGCTCGCAGGCGGCCGGGCGATCGGACCCGGCGAGGGCATGATCACCTCGGCGATGCAGCGCAGCGCGCAGCGGATCATGAACGGCGAGGACCCGGACAAGGTGCTGAAGGCACCCAAGACCAACGCCTTCTTCCACCTGATCTCCAGGGGCGCGGATGCCGACAGCGACCCGCTCGGCAAGGTCGTGATCGACCGGCACGCGGTGTCAGTCGCCATCGGGCACCGGGTGACCAAGGACGAGAATGGCAAGGCACCGATCGATGACGACCGGTACTACCAGCACGTCGCCGACGCCTACCGGCACGCCGCCCTGGCCATCAGCCAGAAGGAGGGACACCAGGTCACCCCGCACCAGCTGCAGGCGATCACCTGGCTACGGCAGCAGGAGGAGAGCCAGGAAGCCGACTCCGCGCTCGGGCAGACCGGCGTGGCGGGCCGCCTCGGCAAGGGCCGCGAGACCAGCCTGCAGAAGTCCGAGGAGGCCTGGAACGCCTATACCGGCCTGCACCCCGCCATCCCGGTGCACGAGGGCACGACGCTGTTCCGGGCGGCCGAGCCCATCACGGCGGCCGAGGCGCGCGGTAACAGCAGGCCAGTCAGCGCCGAGGAGTTCCAGCGGCTGGCGTCGGCTGGCCGCGCGCGGATGCGCCAGGCCAAGGCGCAGTCAAAGCCAGCCAGCGGCCTGCACCAGAACCTGGCGAAGATCAAGGACGACACGTACGCCGAGGTCCAGAACAGATGGGGCGGCGCGACGATCGACGCGCACACCGGCCAGGTGCTGCCGCAGGGCGCGCATGCGTTCGCGCTGTCGGTCAAGCCGGCCGGGATGAATACGATCTCGATCCCCGAGCACGCCACCAAGGCCGAGTTCAGCGCGGCCGTCGACCAGGCGGTGAAGAACTTCGACCCGGTGCTCCAGCGCCAGGGCAGCCACCTTGGTGTCTTCCACGACGACGACAACAACCGTATCGACATCGATCCCGTCATGGTTGTCAGCACCCCGGCCGAGGTCGAGCAGATCGGCGCATACACTCATGCCATAGGCGGGGCGTACGACTTCAGCACGGGGGACGGCTACTTCCCGCCGCACGTAGCAGAAACAGGGGGCAGCAATGCCATCGCAGTCAGCACCACGTTTCAAGGGGCCGGGGCACTGGCGCTCGCAGGCGGACGCGATCCAGCCGCCGGAGCCGGACGAGATCGAGAACCCGCCGGAGGACGAGGAGCCGGCCGGGGAACCATCTCAGGACAGCTCGGACTCATCAGTTCTCAGGCCATCAGCCTCGCAGTAGTCCGCACGGCCGCGGGCGCGGCGTTCTACCATCTGCCGATCGGTGCCGAGATCAGGACAGGACGCAGGCCAGGCGGCCACCTCTGGCAGTTCATGAATCCGGATAACGGCGTGATGAGGGCGCACGGAGCTGAGCCGCTGATGGGGCACGCAGCTCGCGACAGCCAGGGCATCTGGGGCAACGTCGTCGCCAAGCACGGCGATCATGTCGTCATCGACGCCAATGACCGGCACCGGCACCTGGTCAACTGGAAGATCGGCGGGGACGAGCAGCACAATGTCCCGCTGAACCAGGTCGAGGGCGTCCGGCCCGAGGCCGAGTTCCCCGGCGGTGACCCCGAGGCCTGGACCATTCTCGGCCAGGGCGCGGCTATCGAGCGCCATGCCGACAACCCGCGGGTCATGAAGCCGGATGGCGCGCTGAGGCCGCAGCTCGGCGACAAGGTCCGGATGCCGGAGCTGAACGGGCGGCCGATGGTCATCGGCACCGTCGTGGCCACGATCGGCGACAAGTTCCGGTACGCCGTGGTCGATGGCGATGACGGCAACCGGCACCTGATGGGCCTCGACGGCCACGACTTGCAGAGCCAGCCGCTGTCGCAGATCCCCGCCAATGTCGTGCCGGCTGGCTGGGGCCGGGTGATGCTGAAAGGCCAGCAGGTACCTCGCACACCAGCGGCACCAGCGGCGCAGATGCCCGTCGGACGGGGCGATATCATCGGTGTCCCGCAGGGCAAGGAAGCTCGGGCCAGGCAGCTGCGGGCTGAGGGCATGGGGCCGGAGAGCATACGAGGCCAGCTTGCTGCGGAAGAGGCTCAGCGGAACAGTCCGGCGTTCCAGGCCGGCGAGCCGCAATCGCCTCCGGTCTACACGCCCCGCCCGGTCACGGCGAACGGCCACGACAGCGCGGCGAACCAGCGGCTGGAGAAGCTCGCCGCGGCAGCTGATGAGGCCGAGTCCGCGTACTCGAACATGATCACCCGAGGCGGGGCGTGGCGGAAGTCCGATGACGCGACCAGTGTCAGCACACCCGGTCAGGGCATCCAGGGCAGCACCCGTATCATCACGCTCGCCGACGGCAGCAAGGTACTGCGCAAGTCGATTCGCGCCGGCTGGGGTAGTGACGACATGGCTGACAAGGAGGAGCTGGCGTCATACGTCGGCCGCGCCATCGGAGCCGGATCTCCGGCTGTGGCCCACGTGCCAGGCAGGCCCGGTGAGCTGATCGAGGACGTCGTGCCCGGCCAGACAGCTACCCGGTGGCTGTCCGAGCAGCACTATGGTGTCGACGCCAACGGGCACCTGGTTGAGGGCGGACCGCGGGATGCCAGCGATATGGCTGAGCACCTGGGCAGGACACCGG
>JBOHCP010000279.1:0-6945 GCA_050698875.1 Streptosporangiaceae bacterium
CGGGCCAGCGCCTGGCGCTCAGCGTGACAGCTACCGACCCAGCCCCGGGCGCCGCGAACCGCCCGCCCCGCAAGGCACCCTCGTGAGGCCGGCGCCTCCGGACACCCACGGAACCGGCAGGGGAGCCCCAATTGCGTCAAGCATGGGACCAGTAACGGATCCCAGCCAGCGAGCCAGCCGCGCGGGGTCGGCCCAGGCTTGCCACAGCTCGTCAGCCGAGGCCGCGTATTCACGCTCGAGGTGGATCGTTCGCTCGCCGCCGGTCTCACCTATCTCGTCGGGCACGCTGGCCCCTCCTCAGCTCGGTATCCAGGGCATCCAGGCGCTGCGCCAGCCAGGCTTCCATCTCCTCCAGGGCATCGCGCCGCAGCGAGTACACGCGCCGCGTGCCCACCGCCCGCACCTGTACGACTCCGCCCTCGCGCAGCAGCCGAAGATGCCGCGAGATGGCCGGCCGCGAGCCTGGGAACTGCGCGGCGATGGAGCCCGCATCTCGTTCCCCTAGGGAGAGCAGCTCAACGACCTGGCGCCGGACCGGATCGGCCAACAGCGCAAGAGCGTCCACGTCTAGTTACGTAACCAGAAGTTGACGTATGTGTCAACGAGTATGGCCCGCTTGGAGCTCTGCCGCGGTGCGGACTCTCGTCACCCGATCCCTGGACCCCACGGGCAAAGGCGGGTCCTTTCCAGGTGATCCGCCGGCGCCGTCAGGCTGGCCGTCAAGAGGATCGGCGGTAGCGGATCATGGCGAGGGGAGCGAACAGCGCAGCTAGGCCTGCCGCCCACACCAGTGAGAGCGCCACCCAGTAGGTGGTGGTATGACCGAGGCCTGCGGCCGCCGGGTTCCCGAGAGCCAATGACCGCACTGCGTTGCTCATGATCGTAACTGGCTGATACGCGGCGACCGGCTGCAGCCAGCCCGGCATGGTGCCGACGCGCACGTAGGCACTCGAAATGAAGATGAACGGATACACCGCCATGGACAAGCCCTGGGCCGACTGTGCGTTTCCCGCGACCAGGCCGATGGTGACGAACATCCACAGGAAGGCGAATCCGCACAGGACGCTCAGCGCGCAGGCGGCGAGGGCCTGGGCGACGCTGCCGTGCAGGCGGAAGCCGGCCGCGAAGCCCATCGCGACGGTGACTGCGACGCCAAGTGCGACGACGACGGTGTCTCCTGCCACCTGGCCGGCCGCGAGGGCAAGGCGGGGGACGGGCAGTGACCGCAGCCGGTCGAACGAGCCCTGCTCGATGTGCTCGGCGACCCCGGCGCTAACGCCGGTGCCGGTGATCAGCACGCTGGTCAGCACGAACCCGGGCACCAGGAAGTCGACATAGGGCACCGACCCAAGATGAATGGCGCCGCCGAAGATATAGCGGAACAGAAATCCGAACGTCGCAAGTCCGATGAGGTTGAACACCAGCATCTGCGGTGTTCGCATGTACCTGCGCACTCCCCGCATGGCGACGGTCAAGACGGTTGCGATCACGCCCGCACCGCTGGCAGCGGGCATCACCTCGGTGGCGCGGATGCGCTGGCCGCCGGTCTGTGTGCTGGCAGTCATTATGCTGGTCCTCCTGGTTTCTGCTCAGGCGTCGTCGTCTTCCTCGCCGTCGCCGGGCCCGGCCTGGATCCCGGTCAGGGTGAGGAATACCTCGTCCAGAGTGGGGCGCCGCAGGCCAATATCGTCGACGTCGATGCGCTGCGCATCCAGGGCCTGTACGGCGGTGGCAAGGCCCCGCTGTCCCGCATCGACGGGCATCGTCACCCGGTCGGCGGCTGCGTCGACACGCGGTTCGCCGACTGCTGACAGCGCACGGGCGATCTGCGGGAGATCGTCAGGCCGACGGGCGCGGACCTCCACGACGTCTTGCCCGGCGAGGCCCTTGAGTTGGGACGGCGTGCCCTGCGCGAGCACCCGGCCGCGGTCGATGATGACGACCTGGTGAGCGAGCCGATCGGCCTCGTCGAGGTACTGAGTTGTCAGCAGCACGTCGGTACCTTGTGCCGCTAGCTCACGGATGGCCTGCCACAACTGGCTGCGGCTGCGCGGGTCGAGGCCAGTGGTCGGCTCGTCGAGCAGCAGCAGGCTAGGCGCGCCCACAAGGCTCGCGCCTAGGTCGAGGCGGCGCCGGAGCCCTCCCGAATACGTCTTCACCGGCCGGTCGGCAACCTCGTCGAGTCCGAGCTGGGCGAGCATTGCTGCGGTCGTGGCTGCGGCCTGCCGGGCACGCTGCCCGTACAGCCGCGCGACCATGCGGATGTTCTCGCGGCCCGTCAGAGTCGGCTCGACGGCGGCGAACTGACCCGCCAGACCGATCATCTGCCGCACCTTGCCGGGCTGCGCCACGACGTCGACTCCGTGCACACGTAGGGTCCCGGCCTGAGGGCGGATCAACGTGGCGACGGCCCGCACGAAGGTGGTCTTGCCCGCGCCGTTGGGTCCCAGTACCGCGGTGACCTCACCGCGACGCGCGACCAGGTCCAGTCCCGACAGCGCCTCGACTTTCCCGAACCGCTTGACGACACCCCTGGCCTCGATCGCCAGGCCACCCGGTCGGTCTGTGGTCGATGCAGGCTCTACGACCATGCGAACTCAGCCTCCTGCCACATCTGGGCGCTTGCATCCGTCATGACCAATGACGTTTCCCGACCAGGGATTGTGACGGCCGACAGCGGCTGGCCGTGCGGCCAGCTCGAAGAGAGCGCATCTGCTTGCGCCGCGCACAGGATGCCGGGCAGGTGGTTCGTGAGCGATGCCGGGCGGATCTGATACCCAGTTGCACGTGCACCTTTTGCCGGTCCGGCGCGGCCGGACAACGGCGCTAGCATGGCGGCTAGTCGAGGATCACTAGCTCGAGGCCCGCCAGGTGGCCCACGTCGGCGATCAGGTCGATTCGCGTGATCAGATCGCCGTCGATTTGCAGGGCGAAGACAACGCGGGGCTGGCCTCGCGGCGCCCACACCAGCCCGGCTTCGCCGTCGATGAGAGCCAGCTTGGCGCCACGTGCCCGGCCAGAGAACATCTGCGCGATGTCATGCGCGCCGCTGACTCTGGCGGGGCGCCCTGCGGCGATCGCGCTTGCATCGCTGCGAAGCACGACCTCAGGGTCCAGAAGCGCGAGCAAGACCCCGAAGTTGCCTTCGCGGGATGCGGCGAGGAACGCGTCGACGACGACCCGTTGCCGGGAGGTGCTGGCGGATGGCGCCTGGCCGGTGCCTTGGACCCGGCGCCGGGCCCGGCTGGCAAGCTGACGTGATGCGGCCGTTGTCTTGCCGATGATCGGCGCGATCTCCTCGAAGGAGACCCCGAATATGTCGTGAAGCACGAACGCGACTCGCTCCGGCGGGGAAAGCATGTCGAGCACGACCAGCATCGCCGATCCGATCGAGTCGGCGATCAGTGCCTGCTGTTCGGGGAGGCCAGGCTCGCCGGGGTCGGTCAGCGATTCGGGGACCTGCGTTCCTGCTGGGTCTTCTGGCCGGGCTCGTCGAGACCTGAGCATGTCCAGGCAGACGCGCGCCACGACAGTGGTGAGCCACCCGGTGAGGTTTTCCACCTTATCCGCGTCGGACTGGCTCAGCTTGATCCACGATTCCTGCAGCGCATCGTCGGCTTCTTCTCGTGAGCCGAGCAGGCGGTAGGCCACGCCCCTCAGGTGAGGCCGGCTCTCCTCGAAACGCGCTGCCAGCCAGCTGTCTTGCCTCATCAGTCACATTCTGTTCGCGGTATCCGTCAATCCCAATGACGGATCGGAAGCCGACTGTGTGACAGGCGGCAGGAGGAACCCCTATCTGGCCGGCTCGGATCCCTGTCCAGGACGCGGAGGCGAGTCACGCGGGAGGGGACGAGCGTTAAGGAGCTTGGCCGCCAGGTTGCCCGACTGCTGCGCGCCGCGGATCCTGGGGTCGCGCCTCAGGCGCGAGCGCGGAGACAGCCATGTCTGCGCCTCCTCGCCCACCGCCCGCACGTACTCCTCTCAGGAGAGGGCGGTCCGCCGGGCAGGATCTGGGTCGACGGTGGTGGATGTCTCGGTAGCGTGTGCCGGGCCGGCGGGCTGGGGTTGGTGCGCCTGGGTCAGCGGTCCGTTGCGGAACGAGGTCAGGGCGATGATCGCACCGAAAGCGAGGATGCCGGCGGACCACCAGAAGGCGGTGGTGTAGCCGTGGATCAGGGCGAGCCCGGTCAACTGCGGGCTGGGACGGCCGTGGATGGCGGTTGCGGGGCTGAGGTGGGAGGCAATGTAGCTGGCGACGGTGCTGGCGAAGATGGTGTTGAGCAGGGAGGTGCCGATCGAGCCGCCGAGCTGCTGTCCGGTGTTGATGGTGGCCGAGGCCACGCCGGCGTCGTGTGGAGCGACGCCGAAGGTGCCGGTGTTGAACACCGGCGCGAACACCAGGCCAAAGCCCGCGCCGATGATCAGCAGTGACGGCAGCACATGGGTGGCGTAGCTGGAGTGCACGCCGATCCTGGTCAGCAGGACCAGTCCCACGACGGCGAGCAGCAGCCCGGTTGGCGCCAGCGGCCTGGGCCCGGTCCGGGGCATGAGCACGATGTTGGAGGTGACCGAGGCCACCATGAGGCACGCGATCATCGGCAGGAACGCCACCCCGGTGACCACCGGCGTGAAGCCCAGGCTCTGCTGCAGGTAGTAGGTGAGGAACAAGAAGATCGAGAACATGCCCGTAGCGGCGATCAGCATGGTCAGGTACGCGCCACCACGGTTGCGGTCGGCCACGATCCGCGGCGGCAGCAGGGGCTCTGCGGCGCGGCTCTGCCGCCAGGCGAACCCGGTCAGCAAGACCACCCCGGCGGCAAGGAGGCCCCAGGTCGAGGGGGTATGCCAGCTGTGCAGGGCAGCGTTGGAGAAGCCGTAGACGATGCAGAACATGCCGCCGGAGACCAGCGCCGCGCCGGGCAGGTCTAGCCTGGGCTTTCCCGGCGCGGGCTGGCGCTGGAGCAGCATCACGGCGCCGGCGACGGCGATGGCGGCGAAGATCAGGTTCACGTACAGGCACCACCGCCAGGACAGGTACTCGGTGAGTACCCCGCCCAGCAGCAGCCCGATCGCGCCACCGGCGCCGGCGATCGCGCCGTACACGCCGAAGGCCCGGCCGCGTTCTTTAGGGTCGCTGAACGTCACCGCGAGCAGCGACAGCGCGGACGGCGCGAGCAACGCTCCGAACGCTCCCTGGCAGGCCCGCGCCGCCACCAGCATGCCGAAGTTCACTGCCGCCCCGCCGACCGCGGACGCGGCGGCGAACCCGATGAGGCCGGCCAGGAACGTCACTTTCCGGCCGAGCAGGTCAGCCAGCTTGCCGCCCAGCAGCAGCAGGCTGCCGAACGCCAGCGCGTACCCGGTGACGACCCACTGCCGGTCCACGACGGTAAACCCAAGATCGCGTTGCGCAGTAGGCAGCGCGATGTTCATGACCGTCGCGTCGAGCACGATCATGAGCTGCGCGAGGGCGATCACCCCCAGGATCAGCCACCGGCGTTCGGGCGGGGCGGCTCCGGCCGGGGGAGGCGTTCCGCCAGGTGAGGCATCTGCGGGCTGGGTCATGGCGTGGCCTTCCTGACGGGGACGTTCCTACCGTCACTCACGTGGGTTCCCTCCTGCGGCGGCAATCCGGGGCGGGCCGGTGCCCGCGGCTGGGGCTGTGGCCAGGGGATAGACGACCTCGTCCATGATCTGGCGGGCGAACCGGGTACCGGGCAGCTCGCCGGACATCACCAGTTGCTGGAGGCCGAGCGCGGGGAACAGCCTTGCCAGCAGGGCCAGGTCGTGGCCGCCGGGCATCTCGCCGCGGGCTACGGCCCGCTCGAACACCATCCGGAAACCCGCCATCCGCGGCGCGATGAACTTCTCCCCGAACACCCGCCGCAGCCCGGCGTCATGGGCTACGGCGTTGACCATGCCGACCGTCATCTGGGCGCTGAACTGGCCCTCTGCGCTTGTGATTGACTCCGCCAGGGCGCGCAGGTCCTGCCGCAGGGATCCGGTGTCCGGAATCTCGGGGACGCCCTTCAGGCTGTTCAGCGCATCGACGACAAGTTCTGCCTTGCTCTGCCACCGGCGGTAGATCGTGGTCTTGCCCGCGCGTGCGCGCGCGGCCACTGCGTCCATGGTCAGGCGGTCATAACCTACCTCGGCGAGCAGGGCCAGCGCTGCCTCACGCAAGACCACATCACGCGAGCTGTCTAGGTAACGACCGCCACGGTGACGGGTGTTATCCACCTCGCCGGCTCCGCGGGCCCGGCTCATGCTGTCCTCCTCGCCGCACCGCCGCGCCTTCCGCTACGACAACGTTTCGCTACTGTATAGTACCGCTGTGCGCAACCAGGGCCCCGGCGGGGCTGCGGATACGTCCTCCCTGTGGCCGGGCACTGCTTTGCCAGCGCCGTTTCCGGGGAGCCGCGCCGTGCGTTGCTCAACGGGTGGCCACTACCTCATGCGGGTTCACCCTCGGGGGTTCCGCGGAGCGGGGAGCCGTTGCGGGTGAGAATCGACGCTGCCGCCCGTGACGCCCTCCGGATCGGCGCATGGCCGACGTCGGGCCGCGCTTTTTAGCGTGCTGAGTTCGTGCTGACAAAGCGACCACCGACAGCGCATCTACCTGTGGAAACTGGGTGCATCTCCACGAGATTCACCATTTTCGAGGGCACGTCGGAGATCCAGCGCATGATCAGCGGTAGGGCGTCACCGGGCTTGACGTGTGGTAATAACCGCTGGTCGTGGCAATAATGCGGGGCGTGTGGTGGGCCGCGAACTCCGACATTTGGAGGCTAGCCGTTTGCCCGTTATTCCTGGTTGGTTCCCGTCAGTTCCCAACGGCGTGCTGACCGGAAACATCCACCGCATGGTGGGCAGCAACCAGTCGCCTCGCGCGGCGTGGCCGCCGGGGTGGTGCCTGACGTGGGGGTTGCGCGGTGAGTGCCTGTG
>JBOHCP010000280.1:0-6934 GCA_050698875.1 Streptosporangiaceae bacterium
CACGAGCATCGGAGTCGTAGCCGAAGGCGACGCGTGAGGCCGTGAGTCAATGAGGCCCGCCGCACCCCCCTCCCAGCGAGACCCGGCCCCGGCTACCGCGCTGGCCCGGGTCCGCGGACAGGCTCCGGAGATCCGGCCGAACGTCCGCCGCCTGGCCGCCTTCGCGAACGTGCACTCCTGCCCGACCGCGGCGGTGGCCTTCGCAGCGCGCGTCGACACCAACCGGGCCCTGGCCGGAACCAGCATGGCGATGCCATACGGGCAGTCGCCGTTCGCCATCGGCCGCGGCGTCGCCTTCGAGGCGCTGCTGCGACGGCACGGGCACGCGGAGCTGCGCCGGGTGCTGACAGAAGGACTGGCCACCGACTTCTCGCTCGCCGCGGTCGAGAACCTGCGGGAGGGCTATCCGCCGAATCGCGCCGGCCTGCGGATGCGGGCGACGGTCACCCAGACGCGGATGGCGGAGATCGCCGACGGGCCGGCGGAGCCCGTGGTGCTGGACGGTGCCGTCCTGGAGGCGGACATCGGCGGCCTGCCGGCGTTCTTCGAGGCCGACGAGATGGCGATCGGCGTCGGCGGCCAGATCCTGGTCGGAGAGAACAAGTCCTGGCCCGTCGTCGACGGCAAGCCCACCGACGAGGACGCGCTCGGTGCTGCCCTCGACCAGGCCGCGACCTACGTGCTGCTCGGCCGGCGAACCCTCGAGCGGGCAGGCGTGGATCCGTCCTGCATGTCCGACAGCGTGGTGCTGGTCACCCCGCGCAACACCGGGCTGGCCCCGTCGCTGCACCGGCAGGATGTGAGCAGCCGGATCCGGCGTATCCAGCGGCTGCTGACCGCGGTCCCGGACGTCCAGGAAACGGCCGCGTCCACCCCGCAGTCGGTCACCTTCGACGTGATCGCTGACGCGACCCGCCCCGAGGACGTAAGGCTGGAGGCGTTCCGGGATGTCACCGGCGAACTCGGGCGCGTCTACGATCCGGCGAACTGCCTGACCTCGTGCGGGTTCGCCTGGGCGTGCCGGCGGCAGCTTTTCACCGAAGCAGACCCTGCCGTGGTCGGCGGCCAGGTAGGCCGCGCCCTGCCCGGCATCGCCACCCTCAGTCGCGTCGCCTAGCTCGGGCGCGGAGCGCCGGCGTCCCCGGCAGAAGCGCCGGCCGCCGCACCGCTCGCGCGGGCCGGTCGGCTCTACGACCAGGTTCTCCCTGCTCCGGGTCAGGCGCAGCGGAGGACGGCGTGAGCACGGCGCTCGAGGCGTACTTCGCGGCCAGGATCTACACCGGCGGCCAGGCGCTGCGGCGCACCACGCTGCGGCACGTGCACCTGGCTGATCCGCCGCTGGCGATCGCGATGTGGCGGCTCGGCGGCGAGCGGTTCCGGGCAGCGGCCATCGCGTGGGGTCCGCTCGACGGGCCCTTCCAGCTCGCGGTGCCCGGTGAGCCGCGCAACCGTGACCTGTACTTCGCCGCGCTGCAGCCGTTCGCGGCCGACCTGTGCGTGCGCGTCCGCCGGGCCGCCGCGTCGCTGGTGGCACGGCAGCGGGGGAGCGTGACCGAGGCGATACCCGCCGATGCGCTGCAGATCGTCGTCCCGAACACGGCGACGGTGTCCGCGCTTGGCCTGCTAGGCCGTTACCTCGCCTATCTTTCGGATCGTGGCGGCGTCGCGCCGGATCCGGCTTTGACTGAGGCGGGCAAGCACCTCAGGTTTTATGCCCGGAACGGGCGAGTGCCTGGGCAGGCTCTCCTCGTCCCGCTGGACCGGCTCGTGGCCGACCACTGGGCCACGCTGTTGTCGCCGTTCGAGCAGGCAAACCTCGCCGCGCTGGATGCGCAGATCGAGCCGGGGCCAGGCCGCCACCCGTTCGACGCGTCGGCGGCCGCGGAGGCATCCGCCCGAATAGGGCCCGAGCCTACCGAGGAAGTCGACCGGGTGACCGAGTCGCTGCTGGCGGAGTTCAACGCAGCCCGCGGCGCCAGCACTGACCCGGCGATCATCGCCCAACTGGCCGAACCGCTGCGCGAGCACTACCGCGGCCTGGTCGAGCCGGTCTGGGAGCTCATGGGCCGCGTCGTCGCGCGCGAGCGGCAGCTCACCGCCGCGCCCTCGGTCTACCGGCGCTTCGAATCCGACCGGGAGGCGTTCGGCCGTCACGTCACCTGGGTGGTCACCCAGGGCGGGTACTACCGGGCGACCGACACCCCCCGCCAGGCGGCGATCACCCTGCGCAGGCTCGAGGACGCCCTGGCTCACTTCGAAGCCGGTCGCGCTGTCGAGGATCCGGCCTGCATGATCGGTTACCTGCTGGACGGCGACGCGATCCGCGGCACGGTGGCCTCGCTCACCGAGACCAGGGTCGTCGTCAATATCAGGCGAGTTCGGCGAGCCGTGATCGCGCTCGACAGCCCGGACCCGGTGATCCTGCCCGAGGGCAAGCTGCTGTGGTGGACGGCGACGGCCGGGGGAGACCCCTGGCAGGTCCAGTCGGTGCAGCCGAACGGCGCAGGCTCGCGGGTCTTCCTCATGCTGACCGCAAAGCCGGTACCGGCCCGGCTTCCCGCCGTCGGCGACGTGATCACGCTCTCCACATTCTCTACGGGAACGCCGCACTTCTGGCTGATGCCGCCCGCCGACCCGCCCTGGACGCACCGGCCAGCCAGCCCGCCGCCCGCCCCGGAGCCGATCGACGCCGGTGACTCGGAGCAGCCCGCCGCACCCGTCGCAGCCGCGGCCGCCGAGGACCCGGGGAGGTACACGTGACCGCCGACGCCGCCGACGCCGCGATGCCCGGCGACCGTCTCGACCAGTCAGTAATCGCGGCCGCGGCTGCCGTCGAGGCGGACATGCGAGCCGACCTGATGCGGCTGATGGGCCGGGAAGCCGCCGTCGTCGCCGCGGCACCTGCCGGCGCGGGCAAGAGTCACTTCGTCGCCGCGACCGTGGGCCGGCTCAGGGCCGCGGGCCTTCGCGTCGCGCTGGCCGCCCCCACCAACGACCAGGTCCAGAACCTGGTCAGGCGGGTGAAGGAACTCAACCAGGACCTCCCCGTCGCGTTCGTGCACGGTCAGGGCCGTGACCTCCCGCCGGACATCGCGGCCCTGCCCGGCGTGACGCAGCCATCGGCCGCCGACGCCCAGCGCCAGCAGGACCCGCTGGTCATCGCCACCGTCGACAAGCTCGCGGATGCGTTCCTGCGTAACGGGCTCGGCGGCTTCGACGTCCTGGTGATCGACGAGGCCTACCAGGCCGACGCGGCCCGCTACTACACCGCCGCAGCCGTCGCCCCGACTCATCTGCTCGTCGGCGACACGGGCCAGCTTGACCCGTTCTCACCGGTCGACGACGCCACGTACTGGCGTGGCGGAGCTGAGGATCCGCTGCAGACCGCGGTTGGCGTCCTGCTCCGCAATCACCCCGGCACTACCGTGCACCAGATTCCCGTTACCTGGCGGCTGGAGCCGCGCGCCGTTCCCGTCGCGCGCTGCTTCTACCCGGGGCACCAGTTCGGCGCCGCCGTCCGGCCCGGCGTCCGCGAACTTCGCCTGACCCGCCCAGGCCCAGGAAGCCAGGTGCTAGCCCCGATCGACGCCGCGCTCGACGAGGCGGCGCGGCACGGCTGGGCGCACGTCACGCTTGCCGGCGCGCCGGTGCTGACCGCAGACCCGGCGACCGCGGTGATCATCCGCGACCTGGTCCACCGGCTCCTGGCCCGCAGCGCGCAAGTGAAATGCGAGAGCCGCGACCGCCTCACGGCCGTGCGGCCGTCCGAGATCGCCGTCGGGGTATCACACAACGACCAGAAAGACCTCCTGCGCGCCCTCCTGGACGCCCGCGGCCTGTCGGCGGTGAGAGTCGACACCGCCAACCGCCTCCAGGGGCTGACCTTCGAAGTGGTCATCGCGTGGCATCCGCTCGCCGGGGCACCGGTCACCGACGCGTTCCACCTGGACCCAGGTCGGCTGTGCGTGCTCCTGACCCGGCACCGCCAGGCCTGCATCGTCGTCGGCCGGGACACCGACCGCGACCTGCTCGAAGGAGTCCCGCCGGCGACGCCAGGCTTCCTCGGCTGGGATCCGGACCCTGTGCTGGATGGCTGGGACGCCCACGAAGGCGTGTTCCGGCTGCTGGAGCCCCACGTGATCCCTGTATGAACCGACCACCAGCAGTCGTGACCAGTCGGCCGGGAGCTACTCGGCCTCGGTGGGGGGAGTGAGGATGGCATCGCGAACTGCGCCACCGCTCGACGGCGACGCCCAGGGAGCCGTGCAGCACCGCGGCTCCCACATGCAGATCATTGCCTGTGCCGGATCGGGGAAGACCGAGGTGGTCGCCCAGCGAGTCGCCGACCTGATCGCCGACGGCGTGGACCCCGCCGGCATCATCGCCTTCACCTTCACCGAGCGGGCGGCCGAAGAACTGAAGGCCAGGGTCTCGGCGCGGGTCGAGGGCCGCCTGGGCGCGGAAGCGCTCGACCGGCTAGGGGCCGCGTTCGTTGGCACGATCCACGCGTACTGCTTCCGGCTACTGCAGCAACACGTGCCCAGGTATGAGACCTATGACGTGCTGGATGAGCAGCGGCTCACCGCATTCCTCTGCAGGGAGGCGCCGCGACTCCACCTGAAGGAGCTGGCTGGTCAGCTCTTCAGGTCAATCAAGGCCTTCCTGAGCAACCTGGAGGTCGTCGAGAACGAGCTCATTCCGCTGGCGAAGCTGGAGGACGGGCCGTTCCGCCAGCTGGTCGAGCAGTTCTATGAGCTTCTCGACCAGTTCCGGCTGCTGACCTACGGCCAGCTGATTGCTCGGGCCGTCGAGGAACTGGCGAACTCTGCCGTCGCCGACACCGTCCAGGCCAGCCTCCGCTACCTCATCGTGGACGAGTACCAGGACGTGAACCCGGCCCAGGAGCGCCTCATCCGCTTGCTGACCGGCCCGAATGTCGAGCTGTGCGTGGTCGGCGATGACGACCAGGCTATCTACCAGTGGCGCGGGTCCGACGTGCGAAACATCGTCGACTTCGCTTCCAGATACGACGATGTGCGGACCTTCACCATCGCGACCAACCGCCGCAGCCGCCCGCGCATCGTCGATGCAGCCGCCAAGTTCGCACGCTCGATAGAGGGGCGGCTCGACAAGCAGATGGAGGCGTTCCGGGAGCCGGGCAAGATCGAGATCGTCACCTGGTCAGCGGAGACCGAGCAGGATGAGTGCGACCAGATCGCCGAGACCATAAAGCGGCTGCACGACTCGGGAATGCCGTACCGCGACATCGCCGTGCTAGTGCGCGGTCGCGTCGCATACCCGGCGCTGCTCGACGCATTCGATGCTCATGGCGTGCCTGTCCAGCCCGCCGGCCGGACGGGTCTCTTTAACCGCCCGGAGGCCCAGCTGTTCGGCAAGACCTACGCATGGCTCGCCGGTCACAGCTGGTCGCCTGAGCCGTACAGCTGGGGCGAGATCCCCGCGGACGCGGAGATCTTGTCCGGATACCGCGGCCTGTACCAGCTCACCGAGGATCGCGCTCAGGCGGTCCGCCAGCGGCTCGATGAGCTGAAGGCGAGCGTGAGCAGCGACGCCTTGCCGGTCAATCTCGTGGCGGACTTTTACGATCTGCTCGCCGATCTTGGCGTGGCCGCCTGGGACGCCGATGACCCGATGGTGAGTTCCCGGCTCGGCACGCTGGCCCGCTGCTCGGCCATCCTCGCCGACTACGAAGCGGTACGCCGGCGCAGCAGGCCCGACCCCGACGAGCCGGGCGCGCAAATCGGCGGCCAGGACCGCGGCAGCTGGTACTACGGCAACCTGGCCATCTACATCTCGAACTATGCCAAGGGCGCCTACGAGGACTTCGACGGCGAGCCAGACGTGCAGGTCGACGCGGTCGACCTGACGACCGTCCACAAGGCCAAGGGCCTGGAATGGCGCGTCGTCTTCGTTCCCTCGCTCACCAGCAGGCGGTTCCCCTCGTCGATGACGGGACGGCAGCAGGACTGGCTGGTCCCGCGGCACCTCTTCAGCCCGGAGCGGTACGAGGGCTCGGATGCCGACGAGCGGCGGCTGTTCTACGTGGCCATGACGCGGGCACGGGACTGGCTGTCCCTCTCCCGGCACGAGAGAATGAAGAACAAGGTCGCACCTTCGCCGTATCACGCTGAAGTCGCTGGCCAGTCGGACGCTCTGCCACTTCCGCTCCCCGACATCGAGCAGATCATCCTGGCGGAGGCGGAGGAGCCGCTCACGCTCACCTTCAGCGAGCTCGCTTCCTTCCGGTCCTGCGGCTTCGCCTACCGCCTGCGCGGCCTGCTGGGCTTCCAGCCGTTCCTCGCCCCTGAGCTGGGCTACGGCAAGGCGGTGCACCACATCATGCGCTCCGTGGCCGAATTTACAAGCCGGTACGGGCGGCAGCCGAATCCAGACGAACTCAGGGCGATGTTCGACTCCGGCTTCTTCCTCCCGGCCGCGAGCAAGCCGGCCCACCGGCAGCTCAAGGAGGCCGCCCGGCGGCTCGTGGACACGTATCTGGACTCCTACCAGGATGATCTTCACCGGGTCTGGGAGACCGAGCGCCCGTTCGAGCTGCACCTGCCGACGGCGATCATCAGCGGCCGCGCGGACGTCATCCTGGATAAGGAAGGCGGCGACGTCACGGCGCTGGCGATAGTCGACTACAAGACGTCCACCGAGAACGACTCGGCCGCGAACGAGGAGTACGACCTTCAGCTCGCTGTCTATACCGACGCCGGCCGCCGCGAGGGTCTCGACGTCCGCGCCGCCTACGTGCATGACCTTAAGAGGGCAGACCGGCGGGGAGTCGATGTCTCCCCCGGCGCCATTGCCGCGACCGAGACCCTCGTTGAGATCACGGTCGACGCTCTGAGGAAGCGCGACTTCCGGGCCCGTCCCGGCCGCGCGTGCAAGCGATGCGACCTAAAGAAGC
>JBOHCP010000281.1:0-6857 GCA_050698875.1 Streptosporangiaceae bacterium
AGGCCGGGGTCCGGCGGCAAGACGCGCCAAGCCTCGCCGAACATTGGCTGCGGATCACGGCAAACAGAAAGATCCAATCCGCAACCTCACCTGACACCATTCTGAGGAAGTGCTACCAGCTCACACCAGCCGGCCGCGCCGTCGCCGTCCTGTTCACAAAGGCCTACGGCCGCATCCTCGGCCCCGGCCTCGCCGCCCTCGACCCCGGGCTACCCGGTGACCTCGCCAAGCGCAGCCCGCTCGCCACCGCATGGAAGGACCTCGACAGACAACTCGACCGTTTCATCGATCACGGGCTGGCCCGGCCTGAAACTGAAAACTTGATCTGACCGGGAACTTCGCCGTGGCCTAGTGGGGCTAGTGGGGCTAGCGGGGCTAGCGGCCGACGGCGCCGACGGCGGCCCGATCTGACCGCAGGCTCCGCTCGGGTTGCGTATCAGCAGGCCGCATGCGGTGCGCGCCGCGGCGACCGGAATCGCTGGCGAGCCTCAGCCCGAGGTTGACCAGCCTCCAGCCGGTGCGCGACCGCAGCGACGGACGCGACTGGCGCTCGGGTGCGGCCGAAATTTCGGCGCAGGTGTGCTGCATGATCTGCAAGGCCTCCTGGCGGAATTCCGCCAGGCACCGTTCGGCGAGCGCAGAACGGGCATCTTGAATGTTCACGAGTTGTATCCCCCACCCTGCTGGCGCCCGCAGCCTCCCTGCCGCGAGTCACCGGCACGGGCTCATTGTGCCGCGTGTGCGCGTACCCGTGCTATAGGTGCTTCCGCCCATTTCCGGTGCCCTACGTCAACGCGGACCTTGCTGCGATTTACGCTCGGCAGTAGCTCTTCGGCTTGACCCGCTCCGCAGGCCGTGCCCGGCGCGCGACGGCGCAGGGCGGTGGCCCCGTTCCCCGATAAGAGGTGTATGGCGGGAACGGGGTCGTAGGGTGCCAGTGCGACACACTGGAGGTGACGCTGCATGCCGCGGACCGAGCGATCCTCCGGCATCGTGGTCATCCAGCCAGTCAGAGAGTTTGTCTGCGCCGAGTGCGGCGGGACCGGCGATCTGCTCCGGATGCAAGACGCCGGTCCGTTGTGCCTTTCCTGTGCCGACCTCGATCACCTGGTATTCCTCCCGTCCGGCGACGCGGCGCTCACCCGGCGCGCAACGAAGGCGAGCACCCTGTCCGCCGTGGTCGTGCGGTGGAGCCGCAGCCGGAAGCGGTACGAGCGTCAGGGCGCCCTCGTCGAGGAGCCGGCGCTCGCTGCTGCCGAGGAGCAGTGCCTGTCTGACGAGGACGCGCGGATGCTGAGGCGGGAGCGCGACAAGGTACGGCGGGCCACCGTGGACGCACAGTTCCAGGCCCGGCTGGGACAGGAGATCCGCCGATTGTTCCCTGGTTGCCCGGCCGGGCGCGCTGTCACGATTGCGGAGCACACCGGGCTGCGCGGCAGCGGGCGCGTCGGCCGGTCCGCGGCCGGGCGCGCTCTCGACGAAGACGCCATCGTGCTGGCAGTGGTCGCGTCCGTGCGCCACCACGACACTGGCTACGACTCGTTGCTTATGGAAGGCGTGCCGCGCGACGTCGCCCGCGAGCGGGTGCGGTCCGACATCGATCAGGTCCTCGCGGCCTGGCGCGAGCCCGGCGGCAGGAAAGCCGCGGGCTCAGCGCGACGCTAGCTCGGCTGACGGCACGTTCGGCACGTTCTCGACGCTTACCAGACCGGGTCAGCCAGCGTCAGCCAGCGAGAGGCGTCAACGCCATCTGAGCCTGCCGAGACGCAGGTGCTTGGCGGTGTGGCAGCGCACTAGAGAAGCGCAGGACGAGCCAAGTAGCTGCGTGTGTTGTCCTGACAGGAAAATAGGAGCCTGAGCCGGGGCGCGGCAGCGAACCCCGGCCGGTGATCACGGTGGGGTGGCGGAGACGGTATGGGTCAGGCGGCGTGGGTGAGGGTGACAGTGAACCCGAGGGCTTCGAGCTGCCTGATGTGGTTGCGTGCTTTCTTGTCCCTGTCGATGCGCATCTCGTAGTAGCCGGCGCCCAGTTCGTGGTAGCGGGCGGCGGCATCGGCGAGAGTCCATCGGGCTAAGGCTCACACCTAGATAACGTTCTACGGCCCAGATCTACTTACCGCGTCGCGGCTGCCCAGGCTGACCTCACCAGGTTAATTCGTGGCCTTGTTGGGCGGCCTTGATGGCGGTGACGTGCCTAACTTCTGCTCGGTGGCGCTGTTCGAGTTGTGCGAGGCGGTGCTGTGCTCCGAGGGACCGGTTCATACCCTGGCCGGGCTGTCGCTGGCCCCCGAGCACCGCCGCGGGCACGGGTCGCTGTATGACGCGGTGAACCAGGGACGGATCGAGATCTCCCTGCTGCGCCGGGAGCTGGCCGGCCTGCCGCTGCCCCGCTGGCCGGACGGGCGGATCGTGCTGGCAGCCGATGTCAGCAACTGGCTGCGGCCGGCCGCAGCCGCCAGCCCGGGCCGGCTGTTCTGCCATGTGTATGCCCGCGGCAGGGGCAATGCGCAGATGATCCCCGGCTGGCCGTACTCGGTGATCGCCGCGCTGGAACCCGGCCGCGGCCACGTCGCGGACCTGCGCGGCGGTCACCGCAGTCTCGTCGTCGCCCGGGCCGAGGCGGACCGAGTCCAGCGGCGCGGTCCAGGACGTGCGGCCGGCTGGCCGAAGCGGGGCACTGGAGAGAAGGTGACCCGGACATCCTGATGGTCCTGGACGCCGGGTATGACGTGACCAGGCTGGCGTTCCTGCTCGCCGGCCTGCCCGTGCGGCTGTGCGGGCGGCTGCGCAGCGACCGGGTGCTGTGCTTCCCCGCCCCGCAGCGCGGTAGCGGCCGTGCCCGGCCGTCGCGGCACGGCCCCGAGCTCAGGCTCGCCGATCAGGCCGAGCTGGCCCGAGCCTGCTGTGACCACGGTGACCGAGACGGCCCGCTGCGGCACTGTCACCGCCATGTCGTGGGACCGGCTGCACCCGCGGCTGGCCAGCCGCGGCACCCGGGCAGATCATGACGGCGAGCTGCCGGTGATCGAGGGCACCTTAATCCGGCTGCAGGTGGCTCACCTGCCCGGCGACCGGGAACCCGAAGCCGCTGTGGCTGTGGTGGTCGGGCACCGGCGCCGACGCCGCCGGCATCGACCGACGGCAGCCCCGGCAGGCTCCGCTGCGTCACAACCACGTCATCCAGCTGCACGTACTGCTCCGCACTGATCGCGACGGAGAACTGCAACGGCGTCGCCGCGACCGTCCCACCACCAGCCCGACTGGCTCCTTGCCCGCCAGCTGGCCGTTCCCCAACGCGGTGCTATCCATGGCTGCTCCTCTAGGCCTGTTCAGCGTAGAGGTCGGGGAGCGTCAGGCGGCGCGTCCTAACTCCAGAGCGAAGATTCGATGCCGAGCAGAGGACCGGCACATACCGGATCCACGAGATGCTGTTTCAGCAGCCGGCCAAGCCGGCTCAGCCTGTTGGACGACCATGCTGGGAGCTTGTCGGTGACCACGAGCCGCTCTAGCCGACCCTGGCAGCTACTCCGGCTCGGACGCGCTCCCTTCCGCCTCGTCGGCGCCCGTCGGGTCGCGGGCGTCCTCTACGGCGCTCTCCTCGAGCGCGCTGTCCTCGCGATAGTTGGTGGCGATGTCGACGGCCACGGTTTGCGGCCGGAACTCCGGGTCAAGCCGCAGCAAGTCCCATTCGTTGATCCAGGCGCGAACGTATTGCCGCATGCGGGTCGCGCCGAGCCGTTCCAGCCCCGCTACGTCGGGAGGTGACCAGCCGAACGCATCGCCGTGCAACTTCTTGAGCGCCGCATAGGTGCGGTCGAGCTCGGCGTCGCCGGGCGGCTCGAGCAGGATCATGTCGTTCTCGATGCGGCGCATGCCAGCCTCGGCGAGCGTCGCTGTCTCGTCCCACTCCGGAGTCTGCTTCGCCCGCAGCTTGCCGGGGATGTCGTCGCGGTCGTTCTTCCCCGTTAGGACTGCGGCCTCGAAGTCGTCGGTCATCGCGAAGACGGCGGCGAGCGGCAGGCTGCGGTCGCCTTCGTGACCGCCGAGCCAGCGGTCCAGTTCGGCGTAGGAACGACCCCGCTGGAGCAGCGAGTAGCGGCCGATGAGCTCGACCTCATCGAACAGGATGACCCAGCCGTCATGTCCCGCGGCTCGCAGCAGCGCGGCCGCGAACTTAAACCGCTGCCGGGCCAGGTCCCGCGCGCTAAGTGGCGAGAACGTGAACAGCCCGGCAGCGCCGACAGAGCGCAGAGTGCGGCGCAGGTCGGTCATGCGCAGCGGCTCACCGCTCCAGAACCGGACGAGCGCCTCCGCGGTCTCGTCGCTGCCCGGTGCGTCACCGCCGCGCAGCCGCTCGTGGCAGAGCAGCGTCGCAGCGAACCGCTCGTCTAGGCCGCTGGCGGGAGAGTTAACCCACCGGGTCAGCTCCGCGTAGCGCGGGGTGTCCGGGTCAAGCAGCGCCGCCGCGCTGGCCAGTGCGCCACGGGCCTGACCCGGGTCCACGGCGGCGTCGATCGCCGCCCGGAACGTCTTGGCCGGATCGTGCAGCGGAGTCTCCTTGCTGATAACCACAGTGCTCACGACGAACCCGGCTGACATGGCGAGGTGGCCGAAGTGGGTGAGCAGGTGGCTCTTGCCGCCGCCGAATCCGCCGCCCAGCAGTAGCCCGCGCGATCGGCCGGCCTGACCCCGGCGGTCGGCGCCGGGGCTGCCGCGATCGCCCCACTCGGCCACGACGCCGCCGCCGGAGCGGGAAGCGACCCTATCTAGCAGGCTAACGAAGCCGTCCTCCGCTTCCGGTTGGCCCGAGCCCAGCATCGCCACGGCGTCCCAGCTCGGCACGCCCGACCGGAGCGCCTCGACAGCGCGCCGCCTGGCGACTTGCTCATCGGTGAGAAGCACGGGCGTCGTCACGCCACCGCCTCCAGCCGTACCTCGAGACGGACTAGCGCCGCGAACGGGTTGGCCCGGCGCCGGTCGCGCACCTCGTCCGCGATGCGCAGGTGCAGCGCGGAGTAGGCGGGCAGCCCGCGGGTCTCATCAGTCATGAGCTCGGGCGGCACGACCGCCATGACGAGCACGCCGCGCAGCTCGTCCGTCGCGTCGATGAACTGCCGGAGGACCTCATAGGCATCGAGCACAGCCGCCTTCGAGTAGTAACAGCCGGACCGCAGTTCAGCAGGGGGTCGCCGACCCTCGGCGAGCCGGCCGAGGTCGAGCTGCACCACGAGGCCGTGATAGCCGGCGGCAAGCAGCAGCACGGCCGTCGAGGCGAGCATGGCCCTGGCGTTGTGCCTGCCGATGCGGGTGTAGATGAGCGCGGGGCGCAGCGTGGTGATCGACTTCAGCTCGCCGCGCAGCCAAGCCAGGACCGCGTCGTGCTCGGTCGCGTCGATGTCGCCGCCTCCGAGCTGAGCCTGGGCCAACCTCACCATCGCCCGGCCCATTTCCGGCGCGATAGCGGTGTTGCCCAGCAGGCTGCGCTCGAGCAGCCGCCGCACGCTGCGGTACAGCTCCCGGCTGTCGACGTCGTGCAGGCGGGCGACGGCTGTCACGGTCAGGTCGGCGTCCTCCGGTACCGGGAACGCTGCCGCCTCGTACGCCGCGCGCACGTGCGCCGCCGCCACCGCCTCCCAGTCCACGGCGCGGGAGATCGCCAGGAAGATCTGGTCGACCATGTGCACCCTGGTGGATTCCGCGGAGATCGGCACGTACAGTGCCCGGGCCTGAGCGGCCGTGGATTCTAGTGCCGCGGCGAGCCGGTCTGCCGCTCCGCCCTCGCCGACGACGGCGACCTTGACGGCCGCTCCGCCGGCGGGCAGGTACCCGGCCAGGTACTCGCGCGCCAGGAAGTCGGCGTACTCGTCTGCCTTGAGCAGCCCGCCGCCGAGCACCGCGGTCAGGGCCTGGCCGTCGCTGGTCATCGCTCGCACCTCACCGCTCGGCGCCGGTGGCGAACGACACGGCCCAGTAACGCTGCTGCTGGCCGGACCGCGCGACGGTGGTGAGCACGCCCGACGAACGCGTGCCGCTGCTGGCGTGCCAGCGCAGCAGGCGCCCGTCTTTTATCTTCGCCGCGCCGCTCTGATCCAGGAGGTACAGGTCGCGGGAGAACTCCTGCCGGGTGTAGTCCCTCGCCTGCCCGGGCAGCAGCGTTAGCACGTGCCAGATATCGACCAGCGGGACGACCGCGTCCGGCTTCTTCCGGCCGCGCGCGACCACGAGGTCATAACCGGCGGCGAGACTCTCGAGGAGCTGGTCCGCGCGGAACCGGCCCGGGCGCTGCTGGACGGCCGCCAGCAGGCCAAGCAGGATCGACGGGCGCAATCGTCGTTCCCGCTTACGGTCGATTTCGACGACGGAATCGGCCGGGATGACGCGCACGATGGAGGGGTAACACAGCAGCCGTTCGTCTTCCTCGTACAGGCTCACGCCGCGCTCAGCAGCCATCGCCAGCAATTCCTTGGCGTACTCGCCCGACGCGAGGTACGCGGTCTCGTCGAAGTCGAAGCTGTCGCGGGTGTGCTGGACCGAGCCGCGAAGCTCCGCGGCCAGGTCGGCAGCTGTATCGAGCGCGCGGCGCAGATCGCGGACCTGCCCGTTCGCCGCGGCGGCGCTGGCCTTGCGCAGCTCCCTGCTGACGGTGCCGGCGGACTTGAGCGCGGCCTCCGCCCTGCCCTGCGTCAGGTCCAGGGCAACCTCGAAGCTGGATTCGGACTCCACGCGGCGCTCCTCGGGTCGTTGTGGGATTGTCGTTCGCGCACAGTCCCCGCCACCGGGTCCGGCGCATAGCAGAACGGTAGCGGCTGCCAGTGACACCGCGCGTCCTGATGTGGTCATACCGGCCGGCGGGGTGC
>JBOHCP010000282.1:0-6850 GCA_050698875.1 Streptosporangiaceae bacterium
CGGCGGCTCTGGTCGCCCAGCGGCCGGCCGGCCCGGCGCCGCAGCTCACCGAGTATCCCGACGAGCCAGCCGAGGCGGCGGCGGTGGCGAGGCAGATCCGCACGCTGATGTCGGCGGGCGTCCCGGCCGCCGAGATCGCCGTGCTGGTCCGCACCAACGCGCAGACCCAGGGCCTGGAGCAGGCCCTCGCCCAGGCGGGCGTGCCGTTCCAGTTGCGCGGTGCCGAGCGGTTCTTCGACCGGGACGAGGTCAGGCGGGCCGTCACGCTGCTGCGGGCGGCGTCGAGGTCCGCCGTGATGCCGGGTGATCCGGCGGCGGAGGTACGGCCCATCCTCGCGAGCATCGGCCTGAGCCCGGAGCCGCCGGGCGGCCGCGGCACCGCTCGCGACCGCTGGGAGTCGCTGGAAGCGCTCGCGCAGCTGTCCGCCGACTTCTTCGCCGCCAACCCCGCGGCCGGCTTTGCGGAGCTGTCGGCGGAGCTGGCTGTCCGGGGTTCGCTCGGCCACGCCCCCGCGATGGCCGGGGTCACGCTCGCGTCGCTGCACTCGGCGAAGGGCCTGGAGTGGCAGGCGGTGTTCCTGGCCGGGCTGACCGACGGCATGGTGCCGATCGTCTACGCGCAGACCGACGAGGCAATCGAGGAGGAGCGCCGGCTGCTCTACGTCGGCATCACCAGGGCGCGCGACCGGCTGTATCTGTCCTGGGCACTCGCCAGGGTGCCGGGCGGCCGCCGGACGCGGACGCCGTCGAGGTTCCTCGCCGGCCTGCTGACCGGCTCGCCCGGCCACGCTGGCCGGGGCTCTGGCCAGGGTGCCGGGCGTGGCGGCAAACGCGGCGCGGCCGGGTCGGCCGGCGGGGCGGGGTCGGCCGACGCTCAGGCCCGGCCGGGGTCCGACGATCCGCTGTTCCAGCGGCTCCGGGAGTGGCGACGGGACACCGCACGGGAGCAGAGCGTGCCTGCCTACGTGGTGTTCTCTGACGCCACCCTGCAGGGGATCGCGGCCGCCCGGCCGGGCAGCCGCGCCGAGCTGGCCGGCGTCTACGGCGTCGGCGCGGTCAAGCTGGACCGGTACGGCTCGGCCGTGCTTGACCTGTGCGCGGCGGCTGCGAACAGCCGCGGCGGGCCGCGGGAGGCAGCCGGAGGCTCGCCGGGCGGCGACCCGGCTCCATCAGCCAACGGCTCGGCTGGCGACGATGAGCCGGCGGCCCTCAGCCCGCGAGCAACGCCATGACCAAGGCCCTGGACGCCGTCGTCAGCCTGCTCGACCTGGAGCAGATCGAGCAGGACATCTTCCGCGGCCGCAGCCCGGAGGGCGAGCGCAGGCAGCGGGTATTCGGCGGTCAGGTGGCCGGGCAGGCGCTCGTCGCCGCGGGTCGCACCGTCCCCGCTGACCGCCCCGTGCACTCGCTGCACGCGTACTTCATCCGGCCGGGCGACACCGCGGTGCCGCTGGTGTACACGGTCGAGCGGCTCCGTGACGGACGGTCGTTCACCACCCGCCGGGTGACGGCCATCCAGCACGGGAAGGCGATCTTCACGCTGTCGGCATCGTTCCAGCGACCCGAGAGGGGCTTCGAGCATTCCGCGGCCATGCCCGAGGTACCGGGTCCCGAGGAGGTCGAGACTGTCGCCGACCGGCTGCGCCGCCTGCACGTGCCCGCCGGCGACTACGCCAGGCAGAGCCCCATCGACCTGCGGCATGTAGGGCCGCTGCTGGTCGAGGCCGAGCGTGACCGGTCGCTGATCACTGCCTGCAACGTGGTGTGGCTGCGGGCTGACGGCGAGCTGCCCGATGATCCGCTGCTGCACGTGTGCCTGATGACCTACGCGTCCGACATGACGCTGCTGGACACGGTGCTCCTCGCTCACGGGGTTTCCTGGAGCAATGACCTCGTGTACGGCGCCAGCCTTGACCACGCCATGTGGTTCCACCGGCCATTCCGGGTCGACCGCTGGCTGCTGTTCGTGCAGGACTCGCCGGTCGCCAGCGGTGCCAGGGGCCTCGCGAGGGGTGCGGTCTACGCTGAGGACGGCGAGCTCGTCGTGTCCGTGGTGCAGGAGGGACTGCTGCGTCCGCGCGCGCCCAGGCCCGGTTCTGGTCTGGAAACTCCCAGCTAGAAAAAGAGTTGCCCCGGCAGGTCAGGTCTACGTAGGCTTCCCGGTGTCTGAAAGCAGGTCTAGCGCGCCCGAGAGGAGGTGTCCGGTGGTGATCAACACCCTGGCAAGCGCACTGCCAACCACGACTGGGCCGTCCAACGCGGCTGCGCCGTGTGCCGCGCGACCGCTGGCCGAATGTGGCCCGGGCGATCTCGTGCGTGCAGGCGGCTGGCTCGGCGGCGGTGACCCGGCGGGTATGGCGGACGCAGCCGGCAAGGCCACGGGCGGTTACGCGTCCGGCGTTGTCGACGCGGTCCGGCTTCCGAGGATCCGGTTCAGCGCCATCGAGGGCAGCACCGTCCAGAGCACCGTCCAGCACAGCACCATGACCCGTCTCAACCCGGTTACCCCGGGCGGAGTGGGTCCGCATCCGGCGAGGGAACCAGCACCGGCCTGACAAAGGCCGGCCAGTCCCCTCCAGGCCGCGGACCCGACAGGGTCCGCGGCCTTCGTTATGCGAGGCCACAAATTGTCAGAGGCACGCGAGAAGCTCGACGAGTAGTGGAGAGGGGTTGGCACCGATGCAGTGGCCCGGCACCAGCAGTGTGCTGGAGGGACGAGCCGACGAGATCAGCGGCGAGGAACTGACCGGCCTGGAACTCAGCCCGACGGGGCTCACCGGGCAGGTGCTGACCAACGCCGCTCTCAGCAGCCAGGTCTACAAGGCCGCTGAGCTGCCGTGCAGGGACGATCCGGAGCTGTTCTTCGCGGAGTCACCGGACGACGTGGAGTTCGCCAAGTCGCTGTGCCGAAGCTGCGCGGTACGGACGGCCTGCCTGGCGGGGGCCATCGCACGCGCGGAGCCGTGGGGCGTCTGGGGCGGCGAGCTGTTCCTGCGGGGCGAGATCGTCCCGCGGAAGCGGCCGCGCGGACGCCCGCGAAAGGACGCGGTCGCGGCCTGACCAGGGTCGGCGCCGAGGGTAACGGACCGAGGGAACGGGAGAGTCCAATGGAGCACGTAATAGGGGACCTGGCAAGGGACCGACAACGAGGGATGCTCGCGCGTGCAGAGGCAGAGCGCGAAGGCCGCCGGGCGCGGGAGCACAGCCGGATCTCCCGGCTGGCCGAGCGTGCGGACCGGCAGCTGGCGAGCCAGTGGGTTCAGGCGGCGCGGCTGCGTGCCCACCTGACGGAACTGGAGTCGACTAGCTGAGCCGTGGGCTCACGCGATCGGGCTGGATTGCCCGGCGGACGACCGGGGCGGGCCCGGGGAGGCGGTTGCCTCCCCGGGCCCAGCGCTGTTAGGCCACCTCAGCCGGCTTCTCGGCCGGACCATAGCCGGGCACCCAGCGCACTACCTCGGACCGGAACTCACCGGTGCAGCCCAGTTGGCAGAGCACGCCGATGCCGGCGGTCGACACCCGGTGAATGAGTACGTAGGAGGGCGGCAGGTTGAGCCGCCGCGCCACATTCGCGGTGCGCAGATCGGAGTAGCGGGCGGCCTCGCTGCGCATCCACTCCCGGCTGAACGCGAAGCTGTCGCAGCGCGACGGATCCGCGAGCAGAGCCAGGAGAGCGTGTAGCTCATCGAGGTCGACGGTTACTCCCGGCCGCAGGAATCCGTGCTCACGCAGTTCCCGCTCCACCGTAGCGATGTCGCCGTCGTTGTGCATGAGCCACAGCAGCCTGCCGAATATCAGCGGCAGGCCGTCGGGCAGCCGGTCGACCGCGCCGAAATCGAGCACGCCAAGTCGGCCGTCGGGGAGCAGCCGGAAGTTGCCAGGGTGCGGGTCGGCGTGCAGCATGCGCACCCGCTCTGGACCAGAGAACAAGAACCTGACCAGCAGCATCCCGGCGGCGTTCCGCTGCTGCTGAGTGCCCGCCGCGATCACCCCGGCCAGCGGCGTGCCGTCCATCCACTCCGTTACCAGCACGTGATCGGTGGCGGTGATCACGCCCGGTATCGCGATGTCGGGATCGTCGGCGTAGCCGTCCGCGAACGCCTGCTGCGCCTGCGCCTCCAGCCGGTAGTCGAGTTCTTCGACGACCCGGGCACGGAGCTCGTCAAGCATGGGCTTCACGTCGAGGCCCGGCATCAGCACGCCGAATAGCCGGCCAACCCGGCTCAGCTGAGTGAAGTCATTGCTGAGCGCCTTGCCCGCACCGGGATACTGGATCTTGACGGCGACCTGCCTGCCGTCCTGCCAGATCGCGCGGTGCACCTGGCCGATGGACGCGGCGGCGGCCGGCCGGTCATCGAACTCGGCGAACTGGCCGCGCCAGTCCGGACCAAGATCGGCTGCGAGCACGCGATGCACGGCGGCGGCCGGAAGTGGCGGCGCGGACTCTTGCAGCCTGGTCAGCGTTGCCCGGTACGGCCCGGCTATCTCCGGGGGCAGCGCCGCCTCGAAGATGGACAGCGCCTGACCGAGCTTGAGCGCCCCGCCCTTGAGCTCGCCGAGCACGCGGAAGATCTGCTCGGCAGTTCGCTGCCTGAGCTCCTGCGCCACTAGCTCGGCAGGCCGCCCGCCGAGCCGCTTGCCTAGCCCGAGCGCAGCGCGGCCAGCGATCCCGACGGGCAGCGAGGCGAGCTTGGCGGTGCGGGTCACGGTGCGGTACGGCAGATCGCTCACGACCTCTATTGTCAGCTACCCGCGGACGTGGCTGCGACCAGGTGCCACGTGGCCAGGCCAGCCCGCCGTGGCCGCAGCGTCACGCCACGGCGCTGGCACCGCAACTGCAGGCCGGGTGTGGGCGCCAGCTTCGACGCCGCCACTGCCAGCCGGAAACGAGGAGTTCCAGCGTTCCGTTGACGGCTGCGTCCGCGAGGGGCCCGCCATCGGCGAACGCGATGACGACCGAGGCGGCCTGCGCAGCGACGCCCGCGGCCAGGACCGGGTCACAGGCTGGCGGATCCGCAGAGCGGCCGGAGAGCTGAGCCAGGACGAGCGGCCACGCCGGATCGCGCTCCGCGCGAGCCAGGTCCAGGCATCGCAGGCAGGCTGTGCTGCCCGGCCTGACAAGCGGTCCCACCACGCCGATGCCCTCGCTGGCGGTCACGCTCAGATACGGGCTGGGGAGCCCGAGGAGCTGGGCGGTCTGGTCCGGCGACTGGTGGCCGACGAGCACGAGGAGATCGGCTCCGCTGCGGTCGGCCGGCTCTCCTCGGCAGGCCGCCAGGCCAGACCGGGTCAGCAAGTCAGCGAGCGAGTCTGCAACCAGCCCGGTGCCGCGGACGGCCACCGTCGTCGTCGACCGGCGAGCCAGCAGCCGCGCGCCGCCATCGCCATCCTGGTCCCCCAGTGATGCGGCCGCGAGCACCGGAAGCAGCCGCCGCCGGAGGTCGGCAGGCAGCGACCGCAGTAGCTGCGCCGGGTAGTCGATGAGAACGCCGGCGGCTGCCAGCACCGTCATGACCCGCTCTGCGGTCGCGGCGGGTACGCCGCGCCGTCCGGCTTCCGCAAGGACCTCAGCACGGTCTCGGCTCCCGTCGAGCAGCCTGATCACGTCGGCGGCGTGTCTCATGCCCGTGATGGCGACCGCGCGACGCGGGTCGACGCCGACCTGCACCGTGTCCTCGTCCCGCCAGAGGGGCAGCAGCCCGGCTCTGAGTGCAGGTCTCACCCCTGCACGGTGACACGGCGGTCCGACATTCCGGCCGTGGTGTCGCTGGTCCCTGGCCTGATGCGCTACTCCCATCGGAAGAAGCGCCGCGCGAGGTAGCCGAATACGACCGCATAGGCGGCCAGCACCAGCAGCGGCGCGACCGGGGGGAACCCCTGCAGCGTCGAGTCCTGAATGGCCTCCACTGCCGCGCCAACCGGGGTGAAGTTGCTGATGTCGAGGAGCACGGCCGGCATCAGCGGTCGTGGCAGCCACAGGCCCGCGAAGAACATCAGGGGGAAGAACGCCAGCCGGCCGATCACGCTCGCGCCGTTGGCGGTCCTGGCTATCGCGGCGATCATCAGTCCGATCGGGAAGAACCCGGCGACGGACAGAGCGACCGAGATCGCTAGCCCGCCAGGGTTCCTCGGCGCCGGCGCTCCCAAGGCGGTATCTGCGGTGACGAAGATGACGAGCAGAGCTACCACTGCCGCGCACAGCTGGACCAGGCCTTGCGCCGCAAGCAGCCAGGACCGTGGCACCGGAGTCGTGGACAGCCGACGCAGCACACCGAGCTCGCGGTAGGACGTCAGCGGTATCGGCAGACCAAGCAGCGCAAGCATGGCGAGTGCGAACACGGCGAGGATCGGCACGTACACGTCGAAAATCGTGAACCGGCCGAGACTGGCCGGAGACTGGCGGAAGCTGGCGAGTTCGCCGAGTGCGACCAGCAGAATGACCGGGGCGGCGACGCCGCCGATCAGGGTGACTGGCCTCCGCCAGGTAAGCCCGGCCTCGTTGAGGACGATCTTCCCGAATGCGACTCGCCGCGTTGGGCTTGGCAGCGCTACTGAGAGCGAGGTCATCGCTGTGCTCATTCCTTTCCTGGTTGCCTTGCCGTGAGCTTCACGAAGGCGTCCTCGAGATTCGACGAGTCGAGCTGCACGTCGCGGGCTGTCACGCCGACCGCGGCGAGCGTGAGGATGACCGCGTTGACCGGCTCGCCGGTGCCGGTGACGAGCACGTGCTGGCCGTCGTGCTCGAGCCGCGTTACGTCAGGAAGCTTGGTCAGCAACGCGTCGTCGAACGCGGCCGAGGGCAGGAATCGCACGCTCTTGCCGCCGCGGGCCGGGCCGGCCCGGCCGGCGG
>JBOHCP010000283.1:0-6828 GCA_050698875.1 Streptosporangiaceae bacterium
GGTTCGACGAAGCCTCGCTGGGAGCGATCAGGTAGTAGGCGGGCAGCGCGTAGCTGAAGTGCGGGCACGACACCTCGGTGACCTTGGCCCCGAGCGACTCGAGCAGGTCGACCGCCTCGGTGAACCGGGACTGCACGCCGGCCTGATAGCCCTCACCGCTCAGCTCGCTGACGACGCCGATTCGCAGCCCGGCCACGTCAGCCTGCCGGGCGGCCGCGACCACGGGCGGCACCGGCGCGTCGACCGAGGTGGCGTCGCGGGGATCGTGACCGGAGATCGCTTCGTGCAGGAGCGCCGCGTCCAGCACCGTCCTGGCCAGCGGACCCGGTGTGTCGAGCGACGACGCGAACGCGACCAGCCCGTACCGGGAGGAGCCGCCGTAGGTGGGCTTCATCCCGACGATCCCGCAGACCGCGGCGGGCTGGCGGATGGAGCCGCCGGTATCGGTGCCGATCCCCAGCGGCGCCTCGTACCCGGCGACCGCGGCTGACGACCCGCCCGACGACCCGCCAGGCACCCGGCTGCGATCCCAGGGATTGCGGCTCGTCACGAACGCGGAGTTCTCGGTGGACGACCCCATCGCGAACTCGTCCATGTTGGTCTTGCCCAGGATGATCACGCCCGCGTCGCGCAGCCGCCTGGTGACCGTTGCGTCATACGGAGGCTGCCAGCCCTCGAGGATCTTCGATCCGCACGTGGTCGGCATGTCCGCGGTCGTCAGCACGTCCTTGAGCGCGAGCGGCACGCCCGCGAGCGGCCCGAGTTGCTCGCCCGCCGCCCGCCGGCGGTCGATCTCCTCCGCAGCGGCCAGCGCGCCGATGCCTGCCACGTGCAAGAACGCGTGCAGCTCTGGTTCCACCGCGACAATCCGGTCCAGATGCGCGTGGGTAACCTCGACCGCGGAGACGTCGCCGGCGGCCACTGCGGCGCCGATCTCGGCGGCGCTCAGCCGGGTCAGGTCGGTCGCCTCGCCAGCCATGTCAGTCCTCCGCCAGGATCCGCGGGACCCGGAACCTCGACTGCTCGCTGGCCGGCGCGCCGGCCAGCGCCTGCTCCGGGGTCAGCTGGGGCGCCGCCACGTCGTCGCGATACACGTTGGCGATGCCTTCCGCGTGCGTCATGGGCGGGATCTGATCGGCCGCAACCTCCTGGACTCGCGCCACGGCCACGATGATCTGGTCGAGCTGGCCAGCGAAGTGGTCGAGTTCGGCATCGGTCAGGGCCAGCCTGGACAGCCTGGCCAGGTGGGCTACCTCGTCCCTGGTAATGGCCATGCAGGCCATCCTAGGGGGCCGTCCCGGCCCGAGCTCACGGCCTTATCGGCGGCGCTCGCCCTACGCCACGGGCTGCGCCCTGGCGGGCTCGACGCGCAGGCAGTGCTCGGTCAGCCACGCGGTGGCCGAGACCACGTTCATCGGCCTGGCGAAGTGCCAGCCCTGGCCGGCCACGCAGCCCATGGCCATCAGCGCGGCGGCCACGGCGGCCGATTCGACGCCCTCCGCCACCGACGTAATGCCGAGCGCCGCGGCGAGATCGAGGATCGACTTCACCACCACCTCGTCGTCCGGCGACTCGAGCATCCGGCCGATGAACGACGAGTCGACCTTGATCTCGCCGAACGGCAGTCGCTTGAGCCGCAGCAGGGACGAGTACCCGGTGCCGAAGTCGTCCAGGCTGAGCCCGACCCCGACATCGGCGAGCGCCTCCGCGGTCGCGACCGCGTGCGCGGGCTCGCTGGTCAGCACCCGCTCGTCGATCTCCAGCAGCAGCGCGTCGGGGGGCAGCCGGTTCCGGCTGAGGCTCTGCCCGACGCGGTCCGCAAGACCGGTGTCGAGCAGGTCCAGGCCGGACAGGTTGACCGACACCTGGACCGCGAGGCCGGACTCCCGCCAGCGCGCGGCCTGGGCCACGCTGGTCTCGATGACGAACGCCGTGACCTCACGCATCAGGTAGGACTGCTGCACGACCGGGATGAAGTCGGGCGGGCCAAGCACGCCGCGGACCGGGTGCCGCCACCGGACCAGCGCCTCGACGCCGGCCAGGCGCCCGTCGGCCAGGTACACCTTCGGCTGGTAGTGCAGCTCGAGTTCACCGCGGTCTAGGCCACGACGCATCTCGCCGAACAGCGCCAGTCTGGCCGGCGAGTTCTTGTCCAGGTCGGCGACGTACCGCTCGACCCCGCTGCGCCGCTGCTTAGCCAGATACATAGCCAGGTCCGCGTGCTGAACCAGGGTCTCGTCGGCGGTCGCGTCGTCGGGGAACATGGCGATCCCGATGCTCACCTCGATCACGAACGACATGCCCTCGAGCTGGATCGGCTCAGCCACCGCGGCGCGCAGCCGGGCGGCGACCTCACGGGGGACGGCCGCGTCCTTCACCTCCGGCAGCAGCACGGCGAACTCGTCCCCGCCCAGCCTGGCCACCAGGTCGCCGGGCCGGACGCTGTGCGTGAGCCGGCCCGCCACGAGTCGCAGCAACCGGTCCCCGACCGCGTGCCCGAGCGTGTCGTTGACCTCCTTGAGACCGCGGTCCAGATCCAGCAGCAGGAACCCGGCCTTGGTGCCCGCCGAGGCGGCCTGCTCCAGCGTCTTGGCCAGGCTGCGCATCAGCAGCGCCCGGTTGGGCAGCCCGGTTAGCTCGTCGTGGTGCGCCTGGTGCTCGCGCTGCACCGAGATCGCGGCGGCAACGTGGAAGGCGACCAGCGGCACCGCGAATAGCAGCAGCAGGAACGTCGCGCAGGTGAAGACGACCACGGCTACCAGCGGAGCGACGGCGAACAGGACGGCGTTGGTCAGCGCCTGATACGGCAGCCGGCTGCGGAGCGTCTGGCCGACCGGCTTCCGGTTGTGCAGCGAGATGGCGACGCTGACCAGGACGAAGTTCACCGCGAAGCACGCCGCGCCGGCCAGCACGATCCGCCATACGTCATACCCCTCAGGAACCCACTGGTGCAGCGTGGGTCTGACGACATGGCCGTCGAACCGGAACGGCGGCCGCTCGAGGTCCAGGCCGTGCAGCACCCAGCCGGCCGTGAACATCGACAGCGCCGCAACCGCAGCGTTGAACGCGACGCGATGCGGCGACCTGCGCTTGCCGAGCAGGACCACCGTCGCCGAGGTCACCGAGAGCAGCACGCCGACTGGCAGCCCCCAGGCGATCAGCGCGGCGAAGCTGAACGCCACGGACGCCCGCGGGGCCTCCGTGCTGGAGCGGCCGGCGCCCGGCGTAACGACCGGCCAGATATCCCCGAAGATCACGAGCGCGACCAGGACCCAGGGCAGCGGATGCACGGCCAGCGGCCGCAGATTCATCAGCTTCGTCATGGCCAGGACGAAGGCGACGGTGCCGGCCAGCGTGACCAGCGTCATATAGATCCACAACGGCGAGCCGACGCGCGGGCCGCTGTCCCTGGTATCGGTCGGGTCTGTCATGACTCCTCGTCAGCCAGCCGTCGCGCAGCGTGCAACTGTCGGCGCTTTCCGTTGATGGTACGGCAAAAAACGTACTTCCCGAAGCCAATTGCACACTATCCGTTACAACCTGTGATCGCTCGCCGCGACACGCGCGCGTCACGCTCAGGGCGCGCCGACGGCCTCGGGACCATCAGAGAGCAGCCGTGCCAGTCCCTGCTCGGCCAGCACCGGCACGCCGAGCGACTCGGCCTTATCCAGCTTCGAGCCGGGGTTCTGCCCGGCGACCACGAAGCTGGTCTTCTTCGACACCGAACCGGAGATCTTGCCGCCCTGGGCCTGGATCGCCTCGGCCGCCTCCTCCCGCGTCCGCCCCTCCAGCGTGCCGGTCAGCACGATGGTCAGGCCCGCGAGCGGGCCAGCGGACCCGGCAGCCACCGCGTCGCCGGGGGCCGGTGGCGCGAACCCCTCGGTGGCGAGATCGACCCCGGCCGCCCGCCACTTGTCGACGATCGCCACGTGCCAGTCCACCGCGAACCAGTCGCCGATCGACCTGGCGATGGTCGGGCCCACGTCCTCGACCGTGACCAGTTCCACCTCGCTCGCAGCGGAGATGGCGTCGACGGACCCAAACGCGGCCGCGAGCGCTCGGGCCGCCGTCGGTCCGACATGCCGGATGGACAGCGCGACCAGCATCCGCCAGAGCGGCCGGTGCCTGGCCTCCTCGAGGTTGACCAGCAGCCGGGTGGCGTTGGCGGTGAGCGACCCGGCCTTGGTCACGAAGAACGGCACCGCGGCGAGCTGGTCCGCGGTCAGGCCGAACAGGTCGCCCTCGTCGGTGACCAGCCCGGAGTCCAGCAGCGCGACCGCTGCCTCGTAGCCGAGCACCTCGATATCCAGCGCGCCACGCCCGGCCAGGTGGAACAGTCGCTCTCGCAGCTGGGCCGGGCACGACCGGGCGTTGGGGCAGCGCCAGTCCACGCCGCCGTCCTCGCGCGCCAGCGGCGTGTCGCACGCCGGGCAGCGCGAGGGGAACTCGAACGCGCGCTCGTCGCCGGTTCGCAGGTCAACGACCGGGGCCACGACCTCGGGGATGACGTCTCCGGCCTTGCGCAGCACCACCATGTCGCCGATCAGCACGCCCTTGCGCTTGACCTCGTCGGCGTTGTGCAGGGTGGCGTTCTCGACCGTCGAGCCGCTGACCTTGACGGGCTCCATCACCGCGAACGGGGTCACCCGGCCGGTCCGGCCCACGTTCACCCTGATGTCCAGCAGCCGGGTGTTGACCTCCTCGGGCGGGTACTTGTAGGCGATGGCCCAGCGTGGCGCCCGGCTGGTCGAGCCGAGCCGGCGCTGCACCTCGAGGGTGTCGATCTTGACCACCACCCCGTCGATCTCATACGGCGGGTCGTGCCGGTGCTCGGCGTAGTGGGCGATGTAACGGCGCACGCCGACGATGTCGGGCACGACCTCGGCGCGGTCGCTGACCGGCAGCCCCCACGACCGCAGCCGCTCGTACCAGCCGGACTGGCTGGGCGGCGGATCATCCAGGCCGTCCGCCAGCCCGATACCGTGCAGGATCATGTTCAGCGCCCGGGATGCCGTGATGCGCGGATCCTTCTGCCGCAGCGACCCGGCCGCGGAGTTGCGCGGATTGGCGAACGCCGGCTTGCCCGCGGCTGTCAGCTTCTCGTTGAGCTCCTCGAACGCCGCCACCGGCAGGAACACCTCGCCGCGGACCTCGAGGACGTCGGGCCAGCCAGACCCTGACAGCCGGTTCGGGATCGCTGCGATGGTCTTGACGTTGGGGGTCACGTCCTCGCCGGTGCGCCCGTCGCCCCTGGTGGCTGCCCGCTGCAGCCGTCCCCTGCGGTACACGAGCGCGACGGCCAGTCCGTCGATCTTGAGCTCGCACAGGTAGGGCCCCGAACCGCCGAGCCGCTCCGCTCTGGTCGCCCAGCCGTCCAGGCCCTCCGCGGAGAACACGTTGTCGAGGCTCTCCAGCGGCCGCAGGTGCTGCACCGGGGTGAACCCGGTCGAGATCATGCTGCCGACCCGCTGGCTGGGCGAGTCGGGCGTCCGCAGCTCGGGGATCCGCTCCTCGATGCTCTCCAGCTCTCGCATCTTGGTGTCGTAGTCGAGGTCGGAGATCAGCGGCGAGTCGAGCACGTGGTAGCGGTACTGGGCCTCCAGCAGGTCGGCGGCCAGCTCCGCGTGACGCTCCCTCGGGTCCTGCTGCGTCATGGGCTGTTCTCCTCGGTCATCTCCGCCGCGACCCGCGCTGCCTCCCGGCAGTGCCGCAGCGCCGCCGTCGCGGCGGCCGGCGAGAGCCCGGCCAGCCCGCACGCCGGCGTGAGCACGACCTGCCCGGCCAGCAGCCCCGGTGACAGCCCCGTGCGCCGCCACATCGCCACGACCGCTGCTGCGGTCTGCCGCGGCTGCAGCGGCGGCCCGGTGCCGAGCCGAGCCGCGGTGACCATCGGCAGCGCCCCCACCAGCAGGCCAAGCCCGGCCTCCGCGAGCTCCGAGATCCGGTCAGTCTCCCTGACCGGGAGCTGGCTGAGATCGAAGCTGACCGCCGTGGCACCCGCGGCTCTTATTTCTGGGAACACCGCGGCCACGGGTCCGCAGCAGTGCACCACGGTCGCCGCCGACGGCGCCGCGAGCACCGTCGCCAGTCGCTGACTCGCGATGATCCGGTCGACGGGCGCCACCGTGCCGAGGCCGCTCGCGGTCGGCAGCCGGCCGGCTAGTGCCGCGGGCAGCGACGGCTCGTCAATCTGCACCACCAGGGTCGCGCCGGGGACTCGCTTGCGCACGTCGGCCGCGTGGGCGGCAAGGCCCTCCGCCAGCGAAGCGGTCAGATCGGCGACGGCACCGGGGTCGGATAGCGCTGGACTGGCCGAGTGGCTCAGTTCCAGCGTCGCCGCCAGCGTCCAGGGTCCGCACACCTGGAGTTTCAGCGGCCCGGTGTAGCCGACCGCCGTCTCCTCCAGGGTGTCCAGGTCCTGTGACCAGTAGCCGGCCGCCCTCGTCAGGTCCCGGCCCGGCCGGTCGGTGAACTTCCAGCCGGCGGGGGTGATCTGAACGGGCAGGCCAATCAGCAGCGCGGCGGCTCGCCCGGTGATGTCAGCGCCGGGACCGCGGTCCGGCAGCTCCGGCAGGTACGGCAGGTCAGGCAGCTCGCCGAAGACCACCCGGCACGCCTCGACCGGGTCGGTACCCGGCATCGACCCGACGCCGGTCGCGGTCCCGGCTCGCCAGGGGAACTGCTGCTCGGACACCCTCAGAGCCTACGACGCGGAGCCCGCGGAGGCGGTCAGGCCGCGGACTGGGCGGTGCTGCTGATCGTCGCCGAGCCGAGAACAGCGTCGCCGTCGTAGAACACCGCCGCCTGGCCCGGCGCGACGCCACGGGC
>JBOHCP010000284.1:0-6805 GCA_050698875.1 Streptosporangiaceae bacterium
CGCCAGGCCAGCACGAACGCCGGCAGCAGCGCATGAGTAACCCGGCACGGCCCGCACCGCTCCCGCGGCACGAAGATCTTCTGGCACCGGCCAGCCGCGCGTATGTGCCGCCAGTAGCCCGACCACAACCCCATCAGCCCCGCGCACGACGGGCAGTCCAGCCGCGGGAAGCCCACCCGGCGGCCAGCCGCCACGTAAGCATCGACCGGCAGCGAGCACGCCCATACGATGGCCATGGCGACAACACCGCCTCGGATCCCTTCTCGCGTCTGTCGGCAAAACGAGGCGAGAAGGGATCCCTCACGTTCCAGCAGGACCACTAAATCCTGGCCCCGCCGTGCCCGCAGGCGGAGGCTCATCGTCAAAGAACACGGCCGGACACCTGCCAGGGATGCTCAGGAAGTCAGGCCGTCAACAGGGACCCTGACCCTTTCTCGCAGCCTGCCAGTCACGACGAAGAAATGGACCGACCACGGCCAGCGCCATGATCCCCGCGGGCTCAAGCACCGCGACCCCGACGCGCATCGTGCCGATCCGGCCCTGGCTAGTGCAGAGTCTGCGCCACCACATCGACCAGTTCGGCACTCCAGACATCCGCCTGTTCCGCAACGAGCGAAGCGGGATCATTGGCTCGACGAGCTACTCCCGGGTCTGGGAAGAGGCGCGCAGGCTCGCCTTCGCCCCCGACCAGGTCGCCTCACCGCTCGCGGGCCGGCCATACGACTTGCGACATGCCGCGCTGACGACCTGGCTCAACGCGGGCATCCCGCCAGCCGAGGTCGCTAAGCGGGCCGGCAACACCATAGAAGTCCTGCTGCGCCGATACGCAGGCTGTCTTGACAAGCGGGCAGACGCCATCAACCGCCGAATCGAGCAGGCCATGAGCGCAGACCTCGCAGCCGAGATCGAAATGGAGCGATAAGAGGGCGGCCATCGACCTCCCGAGCCACGGCGATCGCCTCAGCGACTGCCAAATCTCTATCGCATATCTATCGCGAGCAGCACGAAACAGCGGGATTTCGCTGGACTCAGCTGGACCAGGAGACACCCGTTCGAACCCTAGTTTCCGCAGATCAGAGGGCGTTTCTCCAAGTCATCGAGGAGCGCCCCCAGCAGGATTCGAACCTGCGCACACGGCTCCGGAGGCCGATGACCAGTTCTGGTAGCTGGTGCCGTGACCTGCAGAGATGCGTGCAAGGGCCACCCACCTGGGTCCGGCAGTCCGTGTCGGCTCCGGATCTTGCACAAGGCGCAGGGCAGCATTCAATTCGGCGTCCGCGGGCCCAGTCGCGAAGTAGCGCGGCTCACCGATGTCACCGAGCACCGCACAGCGCAGGGCTGGGTGAACTGCGCAGTACGGTGCTGGACGCCTGCCCTCTGCGTCATCAGCTGGCCAATTGCCGATCACCTGCGGGCAGGGTAGCCCGTTCGGGTTGGGGGGCTGAGACTTGCACGGAGCGGTGCCGGCTATCACAGCGGCCTGTGTGCCGAAAACCTGATCCACCTAACCGGAAAATAACCCGAGCCCGGGCGCGGCAGCGACCGGCAGCCAGGGCGTGACGTGTGGCTATGCGGGGGGGCGCGAGGACGACGGTGTATCCGAGGGCTTCGAGCTGGCGGACGTGGCTGCGTGTCTTGCGGTTCTTGTCGATCCGGCTGGTGTAGTAGTCGGCGCCGAGGTCGTGGAAGCGGGCGTCGCGGTCCGATAGCAGGTGCCAGGCGATGACGAGAATGGAGCGGGCGACGGCGACGAGGGCCTTGAGCTTGCCGCGCCGCCGGGCCAGCCGCCGGTAGCGCTGGCCGGGGAAGGTGTCGGTGCGGCCGGCCGCGGCGACAGCCGAGCCCGGGATGCCCTTGAGATGGGGGTTGCCTTTGCCGGTCTTGCCGCTGCGGGTCCTGGCTCTGGACTGCATGGTCTGCGGGGTGAGCCTGGCCCACGACACCAGATGGCCGGGGGTGGGGAACCGGCTCATATCCAGGCCGATCTCGGCGATGATCACCTGGCGGCGCCGCGGCCGATGCCGGTGATCTCATCAAGCCGGTCGACCGCCGGCAGCACCGGCGAGCCGGGCGCCCGTCCCGCGCTCGGGCCGGTCGTCCCGCGGGGTCGACGCCCCGGGATTCGGGGATCTGCGGGATCAGCTCCTCGATCCGCGTGGCGAGCATTTCGATCTGGGCGGTCAGCCCGTCGATCTGCTCCAGCAGCATCCTGGCCAGCTCGCCGTGGTGAGCATCGAACCGGCCGTTCAGCGCCTCCACCAGCTTGTCGTGCCTGGCTTTCATCCGGCCGCGGGCCAGCGCGGCCAGCACGGACGGGTCGCGCTCGCCGGCGATCAGCGCCTCCACCATGTCGCGAACCGACAGGGCGTCGATCTTGCTGGCCACCGCCGGCACCTTGATCAGGGCGTCCTCGAGCAGCTTCTCCAGCCGGGAGTAGTACCGGGTTCGCTCCCGGGTCAGGTCGATCCGCATCCGGGTGTAGTCCCGCAGCACCCGAATCTCGGCCGGCGGCACGAAACTGGGCCGCAGCAGGCCCTTTTCGGTGCACTTGGCCTGCCACACGCAGTCCAGCTTGTCGGTCTTCGGCCGTCCCGGAGCCCGGCGCAGGTCGGCCGCCCGGACCAGCTGCACGTCCAGCCCGGCCGCCTCCAGCAGGTACTACCAGATACGCCAGTAGTCGCTCGTGCTCTCGAGCGTGACCTTCTGAACCCGCTCGGCGACCAGGTGATCAGCCAGCTCCAGGACCGCGTTCATGGTCGCGTCCACCTGCCACACCAGGGTCCGCCGGCGGCCCGGCCGGGCCGGGTGCGGCAGCCGGGTGCACACCATGCCGGAGGCCTTGGCCACGTCGATCGCGGCCACCCGGTCCAGGATTTGCTCGTGTTCCTCGTCCTCGATCTCCTGCGGCTCCAGCACCGCGGCCACCTCCCGGCCATCGTGAACTCGACATGGCGCGGGTGCCCGCGGGGTCTCAGCAGAAGAACGAATCTAACCGGCGTGCTCATAGCCACAGTGCGCAACCCGAAGGTCGAGACCCCGCGCCAGACTAGGCATCGGGATCACAGGTCCCAGAGAAGTCCCGGGCTCGGCGGGCAACCGCGGCACAATTTTCACGCCTGCGCGACCTCCCCGCAGGGGAGATCGAAGACTAGGCAGTTTCCACTGTGATGCTGCGGCTCTGCGGTTCGCTTCAGTACAGCCCACCGTGCGGCGTGAGCCTGGCTGGGCACCCGACCGAACCGGGCGAGCGAGTGCGAGCGGCCTGGCGGACACCAGGCCGGCGCAGAGGCCCTGCCCGAGCTTGGCGCGGTTCATCCATCGGCCAGCGTTGGCACTCATGGTTGCGTCGGCGTCGGCATGTGACTAGAATTCTAGTCATGACAACGATTCCCATGGCGGATGCGAAGGCGCGCTTCTCGGCGGTCCTCGATGAGGTCCGCGACACCCACGAGCGAGTAGTGATCACTCGCAACGGCCGGCCGGAGGTTGTCATCATGGCCGTGTCGGATCTGGAGGCCCTGGAGGACACGCTAGACGTGCTGTCCACGCCGGGAGCGATAGGCGAAATCCGCCAGGCCGAGGCTGAGATTGCCGCCGGAGATGCGGTCGGCGCCGACGAGTTGCGGCGGCAGCTCGCGGCTCGCGCAGAGCGCGAGCGGCGTGGCTGAGGACTCCTATCGGCTGTCCCTGGCGCCGGCCGCGCGCCGGGCGATCACGGAGGGCCCGCCCGTAGGTCTGCCCTTGGCGGTGGCAACCGCGGTGGCGGAGTTCATTACCGGACCGCTGCTGGAAAAGCCGCGCGTGGTGGGTAAGCCGCTGACGAACCAGCTGACCGGCTACCACTCGGCTCGGCGGGGTGCGTACCGAGTGATTTATCGCATCGATGACCGCGCGCGGGCCGTTCACGTCGTGCGCATCGACCACCGGGCCGACGTCTACAGAGCCTGACGGGCGCTGGCACTCAGGCGTTGGCTGTGGTGCCGAAACCCTCTGCCACCGGGCTGGTGCTGCAGGGATACCCGCCTGCCTCGTGTGTCGGGAGTCGACCACCGCACGTTCTGAGGGATTCTCGCGCTGCTCTTGCCGTGGCCCTGCGTCAGCCGGCCGGCGACTGCCTGCGCGGCAAGAGCTCGCGCGACGGCCTCCCTGCCTTCGTGGCTGTCGCGCGGGTAGAACTCCAGCCCGAGCTCCTCCAGCGCGGCGGGCAAGATCAGCGGCACGCCATAGCTGGCCTCGCTGCGCGTGAGGCCGGCCAGGATCCGGAGTGAGGGGCTGCAAAGTGCTGATCTGCCCAGCTGGTGTCGATGCGGTCAGCTCGCAGCACCGCCGTCGAGTGGCTGCTGGCCGATGGTCGCTCACGTGGTCACCGCGGACGGCGTCGTCGAGTGGTCGGAGTTCCGTCAGCCGCATCGGTCTGGATGGCGCTACCAGGGCTTCGCAGGCCGTTCCGGTTCCCGGAGCAGCAGTACAGGCTCGCTGCGGCCGGAGCTGCTCAACGCAGCAAATAAGCAGACTCGCCCGGTATGCCGTCACAGGCGGCCTGCGGGAAGACGGGCGTTTCTTACCTGCAACCGGCGTGTCACGATTGGTCGTGTCCGAAAGTAGGGGGTGCAGTGGGCTACCTGGGCGTGGATCTTGCCTGGCGGGATCAAGCCGCAGGTCAACCTGCCAATGAATCCGGCGTAGTGGCCATCGATGGGCATGGCGTGGTTTTGGACGCAGGCTGGACTCGCGGCGTGAGCAGCTCTCTTGCCTGGGCCGATCACACGGCCAGACGGGAGCATGCGCTGATGTTCGTCGACGCGCCTCTCGTAGTCGACAACGACTCAGGGCAGCGACTGTGCGAGACACAAGTTGGGCAACGATACGGCCGATGGAAAGTCAGCGCTAACAGCACAAACCGTCAGTCACCGCGATTAGCTGGGGTTCACTTTCTGCGGCAGGCCCAAACAAATTCCGCTTGGCGTTACTGCGACGGTCGACGCGGGCCATCGCGCAGCGGCCGAGCTATCTCGGAGACCTATCCATACACGGTCCTAGTTGGCGCTCACGAGCTCGGCTACGCCAACGAGCGACCGCGCTACGTGCGCAAGCCGCCGCATACCCCGGTAGCGGTGCCGGTCCAGGACGCGAAGTGGCTGCGGCCGGGGAACCGGGTGACATCGCCGACATCGGCGAGGATCCGCGCGGCGCCCGCGGGCCCGATGCCGTGGATGTCCATCATGTGTGATCCGGTGGCCAGGACGCGAGGTCAGCAACGATCCGGAGCTGACGATGCTGCGGCTGCTGTGCGACCGACGTGATGAGCTGTGGCGGGCCCGCGCGCAGGCGCTGGCGAGTTCCTCGGCGGCCATCCTCCGCCGCAGCTAGACGCTGCTGGCCAGCGTGCGCCCGGCCGACCCAGCCGGCATTGATCTTGCAGTCGATGGCTTCCAGCTCGGTGATCAGCTCAGCGGCAAGCCGGCGGCGGGTCTTGCCGACCACATCACGCGGCCTGACGGAGGCGATCAGCGCGCGCGGGCCTGGGCCGCGGACAGGAACTGCTTCGGCCCGCCGGGCAGCAGTTCCAGCAGCAGCCGGTGGATCCGGTTGACGGTCTGAGTCCGTGCCCGGCCGAGCTCATCACGCCGGTCGGCCAGCATGCCCAGCACCACCAGGTCCGGGTTCACCTCGACCTGGACCAGGCCCGGCGACCGTAACGCCGCCAGCGCGACCGAATGCGCGTCCACCGGGTCGGTCTTGCGGCCGTTGCCGGCGGCAAAGACCCGCACCTGCGCTGACAGCCTGGCGGGCACGTCCAGCACCGTCTCGCCGCTGGCCACCAGGCGGTGCGCGAGTGCCGGCCGACCCCGTTGCACCCCTCGATCGCCCCCACCCGGTCGGCGAACCTCCGGCCAGCCTTGAGCATTTCCGCACAACCGGCCTTGTCAGTGCCGTACCGGCCCGCGGCCAGCACCCTGGCCCGCTCGTCGATCACCTCGATCGTCGCCGACCGCTTATGCGGGTCCATCCCGATGATCACGCCCATGAGTACTCTCCCTCGCTCACAGTGAGCTGACCGCAAGGAGGGCACCGCTACTTCGAGCTGGGCAAACCCCTTTTGAGCCTCTCCTCGCACGGTGCCCGGCAAGAACGCCCAGATGAGAGCCACGCCAATGACACCGGCGGGCAGCCGAAGAAAGAGAGCGTCTCGCCGGGCACCTGGACCGAGTCTGGCCAGACACCGGCCCTACCACCAAGTCTTAAGTAGCCGAAAAGGGTAAGTTAATTGCCCAGATGCTCTTTCGCTGGCCGGCACGCCCACCCATCTGAGTTAGTTGCTGTGGAAGGTGTGAGTCCCGCTATGAAGGGTTGATCACAGCTTGAGCGACTTGGACCTGTGTTGGTCATCCGTCTTCAGGCTCGGCGGTGCCCCTAAATAGCAGCTGCCGGAACCGGGAGGATGCTCCTCGCACGGCGGCTGGGCTACGTGCAGCTCGCAGAGGCGGTGCGGTTTACCTCGAGATGGGAGCAGGACGCATCGCTGCGTTTGCGCGCCAGCAATCCGTCGGCACCGGATACATATAGGGAACGGGGTCGTATCCGGGGCGCAGAGCCCGAAGCCGCGCTGCACGACGCGGTACGCAAGTACGTCGCCCATCATCTGGCTGGCCGGGACGTGCTGCTGATGATCCACGACCGGGCCCGGTGCCGGGAAGCATCGCGGCGGATCCGCGACGACCTCATCCACCTCGGCCTAGTCGATGACGGGCCGTCGGTGCCGCTGGCCGACGGAGCGCGCGCGTCTGTGGGGGACCTGATCATC
>JBOHCP010000285.1:0-6777 GCA_050698875.1 Streptosporangiaceae bacterium
GCGGTCGCCGTCTCCCCCCGACCTGGCTGCGGCCCGCCGGCCGCGTCCGGGACGTCGGACACGTCGGGCATCCGGAAGGCCGGCACCGGAGACGGCAGCAGCAGGATGAAGCCGATCACGCCGCCCGCGGTCGCTACCCACAGCTTGTCGCGCAGCCCGATCTGGGTGCCGAGCAGTCCGCCGAGCAGGGCGCCGAGCGGACGGGTGCCGTAGTTGACGGCCTGGAACGCGCCAGTGACCCTGGACCTGAGCTCATCCGGGATGACGACGGCGAAGATCGCGCCGATGCTGATGTCGAGCAGCATGACGCCGAATCCGGACAGGAACTCCGCGGCGAACAGCGTGCTGAGCACGAGCGGCTTCGGCCCGCCAGCCAGCGGGACCAGCATCAGCGGCGCGGTGAACAGCGCGCAGCCGATCGCGTACGCCCAGCCCACGCCGATCCGGCCGGCCAGCCGCTTGGTCACCGCGGAGCCGAGCACCGCGCCAACGGCGGCCGCTCCAGCACCACCCCGATCACGCCGGCATCGAGGCGCAGCACGCGCACTGCGTACAGCAGGTAGAGGGCGAAGAACATCAGGTTGAAGAAGTTGATGACGGCGACCGCGAGCAGCGACGCCCGCACGATCGGCGAGCCCGCGATGAAGCGCGCCCCGGCGGTCACCGACCCCTTGCCGCTTCGGTCTGGCGGTGCCTCAGCCGGGTGGATCCGGCGCAGGAAGAACGCCGAGCCGAGGAACCAGAGCGCGTCCGCGACGATCGCGAATGGCGCCGAGAGCAGCTGGACGAGCAGGCCGCCGAGGCTCGGTCCGCCGACGAAAGACAGCGCGCGGCTGGCGTAGATGAGCGCGTTGCCGTCGATGTACTGGTCCTCGGGCACGAGGGCGACGAAAACGGCGGGGTTCGCGACGACGAACAGCACGCTCAGCAGTCCCGTGCCGAAGGCAACGCCGTACAGCTGCACCAGTGTCAGCGCGTGCAGCGCGTAGGTCACCGGCAGGCTGGCGAGCAGCGCGAACCGGCCGACGTCTGCGACGATCATGGCGGCCCGGCGCTGCCCGCGGCGGTCCACCCAGGCGCCGGCGTGCAGCCCGAAGAGCAGGCTCGGCAGCCAGATCAGCGCGGTCAGGTAACCCATGTCGGCGGCGCTGGCGTGCAGGACGAGGACGGCGGCGAGCGGGACGGCGATGCTGGATACCTGATCGCCGAACATCGAGATGGTCTGCGCGCTCCAGTACCGCCGGAATGGCGTGTCCCTCAGCAGCGGCGGGATCCGGCTCGCCGCCCGCCGGGCGGGCCGCGCCGCCGCCCTCGGCACCGCTGGCTGGTCGCGTCCGGTCACCACAGGTAGGTCAGCTCGCTGGTTCGCGCTGGTCATCGGCGCGGCCCGGCAGCGGATACGCGATGTGCAGGTAGCTGACCGGCCGGGCACCGGGCGGCCGGAGAGCCGGATCTGTCTGCCGGTCGACATAGCCATCGACGAGCTCCCGCACCCGCTGGTTCAGCTCGGTGAGCTCTCCGGCGGTGACGTAGAGCAACGTGTCGCCGAGCTGAGCAGCCCGCTGCCAGTCCGCCGGCTCGTCGGCAATGCCCTCCTGCCAGCGGGTCATTTCCTGCAGATAGTGCTCCATGATCACGCCGCGAAGCAGCCCGACCGCGGCGTCCACCTTCGGATCGTCGGCAGCGGCAGGCCAGCTCGTGAACATCGTGGTTGCGCGCCACGGCCGTTCCCGGCCCTGGCCGCCGCCCGCCTCCTCAACCAGGCCGTACTTGGCCAGCTGGCGCAGGTGAAACGAGCAGCTGGCCGAGCTCTCCCCGAGCAGCTCTCCGGCCTGCGTCGCGGTGAGCTGACCGTGCTGGCGGAGCTGGCCGACCAGCGCCAGCCTGACGGGGTGCGCGAGCGCGCGCAGCGCCTTGGGATCGGTCAGCCTCGTCACGCTGCGCTGGGGCGTCTCGCTGCGACGCGTCGCCTCGGTCATACGTGCAAAGATAGCTTTTCAAAGAACACGTTGCAAAGATATCTTTCGAATGAATGGACGCACGCAGCGCACGGAAGTAAGCCTCCGCACCGGGCGGAACGGTGAAGGCTCGGGCAGTGCGACCCCGGATCGGCGACCAGAACCACGCCCGAACCGGCGGACCAGACCGCCCGTTCTCGTCCGGCCGCCAGTCGATATCGGTCAGGCCGGGGTATCGCGAGCGGACGCCGGAGCCGCCTCGGCGTCGTACTCGTCCGGCGTGTTGCCGGCCGGCAGCCGGTGCTTGGCCACCCGGGCGGTCGGTGTGCGGGGCAGCTCGCCGATCTGCTCCCAGTACCTGGGCACCTTGAAGGCGGCCAGCCGTTCCGCGACGTAGGCGCGCAGCTCGGCGAAATCGGGCCGCACCCCGGCAGCCGGGACGATGAAGGCCTTGACTTCCTCCTCCGAGAGCTCGGACGGCACGCCCACGACGGCCGCCTCGAGCACCGCCGGATGGGTGTGGAGCACCTCCTCGACCTCCAGCGGTGACAGGTTCTCCCCCCGCCGCCTGATCACTTCCTTGACCCGGGATACGAACGTGTAGGTGCCGTCGCCGTTCGCCGCCACCAGGTCGCCGGTTCGCAGCCACTGGCCATCCATGACCGCGGCGGTCTCGGCGGGCATGCCGAAGTAGCCCGGAGTGAGTGCCGGGTTGCGCAGCTCCAGCTCGCCCGTTGCGGCGGGGCCGAGCACCGCGCCGGTGTCCGACACAACCCGCGCGTGGTTGATCACCCCGAGCGCGGGATGCTGCCGGATCGTGCCGAGGGTGCCATACGGCCGCGCGCCCCGCGGCCAGATCAGCCCGTAGGGCGACTCCGACATGGCATACCCGACGACGATCCGCAGCCCGAACCGTCGCTCGATCTCCAGCTGCCGGTCCCGCTCCGGCGCGGGCCCGGTGTAGCACAGCCGCAGCGGGGTGTCCGCGTCGTCCGGCCGCTCCGGCTGGCGCATCAGGATCTCCAGCATGGCGCCGATCGCGTTGAACTCCGTCGCCCCGTGCCGCCGCGCGATGTCGAGGAACGCGCTGGCCGAGAACCGCCCGGCCAGCACCAGCCCGGCCCCGCAGGCCAGCGACCCCATGACCGTGTACGCGGGCGCGTTGACGTGAAACAGCGGCAGCGTGGTGAGCATCCGGTCCGCCGCGGTCAGCCCCATCCAGAACGGGAAGCCCTCGCCCGCCATCGCGTACGCCCGGTGCGTCTGCATCACCAGCTTGGACCGGCCGGTCGTGCCCGACGTCGGGATGAGCACGGCGAGGTCGTCCGGCCCGACCGCCGCGTCCGGCAGCCGCGCCGACCGGGCCGCGGCTGTCATCGCGGGCGGGGAATCCCAGTCCGGCGGGATGAGCTGGTGCACGTCACATACAGGGGGGAACGGGGCCGCCGGTGGCCAGTGCCCGTCCGCCGGGCCGCCGCCGGGCCGCGCCGCCGCTACCTGACCCGCCGCCTCCGTGTCGGTCACCAGCAGCCGCGGCTCGACCTGGCGGATCAGGCCCGTCAGCTCGGCGGCCGAGCCGCGCGGGTCGACGGCGACCGCGACCGCGCCGAGCGAGGTCACCGCGAGCCAGCACAGCAGGTACGGCGGCGACGTGCTGGCCGTCAGCATGACCCGGTCACCTCGCCGGGCGCCCGCAGCCCGCAGCAACCCGGCCGTGCTCGCGACCGCGGCGATCGCGCCGCCGAACGTCAGCGAGCCGTCGTCACTGCGCAGCCAGGTGCCATCCGGGTCCCGCTCGGCCGCCGCCGCGAGCAGCCGCGGAATGGTACCCGAGTAGTCCGCGGCCGCCGCTGCCGGGGAGTCGCTGGCCCGAGCCGCGGCGGTCACGAAGCGCAGCCAGTCCTGGTGTAGACCGAGGTCAGGTCGTAGTCCTTGGCCGGCCCGGTGACCTGCCACACCTCGGTGAACGAGTCCCCCGTCAGCCACGTCACGGTCACGGCGTAGCGATCGGCGCGGCACGGATGCACCGCACGGCAGCCGCCGGTGCGCAGGTCGAGGTGATAAAACTCGCGCCCGCCGGCGAACCGGACGTCGGCGCTGCCGTCGCTGCAGCCGTAATACAGCAGGCGGCGGCCAGCGGGCCCGTGGTGCGCGCCGAACCGCAGTTCGCCCTGCTCGGTGAGCTCCAGCACCCGGCCGTCCAATCCGTCAGGATCGGCCGCCGCCGATTCGGGCCGCGGCCGGAAGCTGGCCCGGCCGCGAAACGACCCCGAGACGCCGTTGCGGTGGTCGGCGATCTCGCGCACCACGTCCCAGTCGCCGGCCAGGTAACCCAGTGTGCCGGCGGTCAGTTGCGGGTGAGCGGCGTCCGGGCCGCGGCCGTCAGCGGCCGCAGCCGCGCACACGAGCGCATGTGCGGTCACGGCCGCACGATACCTGGCCGCCGGCCGGACGCCGCGGGCGGCCGCCGTGGTACGGTCCCAGCGCACTCGCCGCCCTACCCCAAGGAGGCTTCCCCGCCATGTCGTCCGTTGCGATTGCCCGGCCGCGCCCGCTGGTCCTTGGAGACCTGATTGCGGCCAGCCGGGGCAGCGTCGCGCACGCCGTTCGCGACGTGCTGCTCGTGGCGGGCGCCGCCGGTTTCGTCGGCGCGCTGGCGCAGATCTCGATCCACCTGTCGTTCACTCCGGTACCGATCACGGGCCAGACACTCGGGGTGCTGCTCGCCGGGACCGCTCTCGGCTGGCGCCGCGCAGCCGCGGCGATGGCCATGTACGCGATCGCCGGCGTCGCCGGGGTGCCGTGGTTCGCGGGCGGCACGGCCGGGTACGCGAGCGCGTCGTTCGGCTACATCGTCGGCTTCTTCTTCGCCGCGACCGCGTGCGGCTACCTGGCCGGGCGGGGCGCAGACCGGTCGGTACTGAAGTCCGTGCCCGCGATGATCGCCGCCGAGGTGATCATCTACGCGTTCGGGCTGACCTGGCTGGCCCTCGACCTGCGCCTGAGCGCCGGGGCCACACTGGCCGACGGCCTCACGCCGTTCCTGGCCGGCGACGCGATCAAGGCCGCGATCGCGGCGGGACTGCTACCGCTGGTCTGGTGGAAGCTGCCCGCCCGGCAGCAGGACAGCTCGCCGGCGCAGGACTGACCGTCTCGATCGCCGACCGCGCGCCCCGCGGGCGCCCTGTCGAGCTCGCCATGTTACGGCTAGCCTGCGCGCAGCCGCCTATCCGGACTCGGGCGCCTGCGCCAGCGCCGAGCGAAGCCGGACCAAGCCTGCCAGCACGTCAAGCTCTGCGGCTAGCGCGGACCGGCCCCGCCGGGTGATCCGCACCCAGGTGCGCGGCCGGCGGCCCGCGTAGCCTTTCTCGACTTCAATAAGGCCCGCGTCCGCGAGTACGGTCAGGTGTCGCGACAGGTTGCCCGCTGTGAGGCCGAGCGTCTCGCGCAGGTAGCCGAACTCGGCTCGCTTCGCCTCGGCCGCGATGGTGAGAATTCCGAGCCGGTGTCGCTGGTGGACGATCTCGTCGAGCCCGTTGGTCGGGTGGTCGGTCACCGGCTCAGCCCTCCGCCCCCGACCCGGCTGGCGGCCGGTTGCGGCGCTGCACCACCCAGGCGCCCGCCCCCGTGAGCAGGAGCACCAGGGCGGGCAGCACCACGTTGGGCAGGTCGGTGGCCGCCGGGCTGAGGTTCCAGTGCAGCCGGGAGAGCACGTTATTGAGGATGTACAGGTTGGCGACAACGGAAACGACGAGGTAGCCAGCCGCGATCGCGGCGAGTCCGGTGCTGCGCTCGGACCACGCCAGCACGCACAGGCCAAGGCCTATCAGCACCAGCGGGAGTAGGTCGCTGATGACATAGTCACCGGGCCAGAGCAGCGGCATCCCGATGCTGCGCCCGCTCACCACCGGGATGAGCAGCGCCAGCGCAACGAGGGCCAGTCCCGTGATCAGGTAGCCGCGCGCGGGCGTGCGCAGGCCAACACGGTTACCACGCCAGCGGTACCACAGCACGGTCGCGGTGATGCCGAGCAGCATCGCGCCCAGCCAGTAATACGCCGTGCCCTCCGCGACCTCCAGCCGCCCGAACCCGCCGAGGTATCCGCTCTGCAGGACACTCAGCCCAGGCCGGATCGCAAATACTCCTGACCCGAGCCGGAACCTCCGGATGTAGAACGGCACCGACGCACACGTCAGCAAGCCGAACAGCACCAGCGGGAACCAGTACGCGTGCCTGGCGAGCCGGGCTCGGCGCCGGATGGCGCGAACCTCGGCGAGCAGTTCGGCCGGCCCGGCAGGACCGGCGCCGCCGTTCTGACTCGCCGCCGTATCGCCATCCGCGCCGCCGCCACTCGCACCGCCGTCAGCGGCAGCACCGTGGGCCGCGGCCGCCGCGGGGTCGCCCTCAGGCGCGCGGCCGCCCGTCGCGTCACCGTCCGGCTCGGGGTCACCCGTCGCGCCACCCCCCGAGTCAGAGCCGCCCGGCACGGAGCCGCCCGACTCGGAACCACCAGGCGCGCCAGGTCCGCCACCGCCAGGCCCGGCACCACCAGGCCGCCCACCCGGCCCGCCACCGCCAGCCCCGGCACCACCAGGCGCCCCACCCGGCCCGCCACCGCCGAGCTCGGAGCTACCCGGCTCGGGGCCGCCTTGCGCGGAGTCACCGCCGCGCTCGGCGCCTCCGCCCGGGTCTTCGCTCTCGCTCACTGGTGCACCCTTGTCTTGTCGGTAGTAGAGATGCTGCTGATGCACCCGAGGTGCCGCCGGGTTACCGCCCTGCTCGCTTGACGCTTTGACGTCCGGCGTGAGTTCTGCGGGGC
>JBOHCP010000286.1:0-6772 GCA_050698875.1 Streptosporangiaceae bacterium
GTTGAAGACCAGGCCTGCGAGGCCCCAGCACCAGCGTTCCCGCTGCCGGATGAAGTCGCGGATCGTGGCTGGGGACGCGCCGTAGCAGCGGCCACCGAACCACGCGCTCCGACCCTTGAATAGCTCGCTGAAAATGAGTGCGAACTCGGCGTCTTCGGTGATGCTGCGCGGGCCGAAGTCCCAGCCGATTTCCGCTTCCGCCGACGCACGGACCAGAAGCAGCTCGCCGTGCAGCCCAGCACGAGGGGTCCCGCCTCCGGTCATTGCCGAGAATCGCGCAGCGTCGTCCGCTGGCCGGACGGAGTCAGCCAGCCACGTAAGCCGGCTCCGCGCATATTCCCGTGGGTAGGTGAGGATGCCCTGGGCCAGGTGCTTGGCATCTCGTCCGGCCTCGAATTGCTCCTCGATGAAGCGCGCCATGGCCACTGCAGTGTCGGGGCCGACGCCGGTGTCGTCGTCCATGTGCAGAACCCAGACATCGTCCCAGTCCTCGCGCTCGTATATCCGCAGTTCGTGGACGAAGTGGTTAGCGCGCGCCTTGAACTTAGTGCCGTTGCGGGTCCGGTAATGCCGGGGCACTACCACGAGACGGATCAGCGGGCTCCTGGCGGCGAGCCGCCAGATCCGGTTGGCGGCTTCGCATCCTTCGTCAATAACCAGGTCGATTCGAAGGTTCGGAAAGCACCCGGGCAGGTACGCGATGAACGATAGGACAGCTCTCTCTAGGGCAGGATACGTGTCGTGTCGGCCGATGCTCGGCACGACGACGATCAAGGTGTCCTCACAGACAACCGAGCCCGCGTCCCGCCACCGAGCATTCGATCTCCGGAGCGCTTTCCGGGTCCGGTGGATCCCGCGGATGCCGACGAGGGTGACGAGAATGGGCCACGTCCACATGATCGTCAGCGCCAGGCCAAGCGGGCCGGCGTACGGCTCGGTGAACCATCCGACGATCACGAGGATCACGAAGAAGGAGACAAGCAGCGGCCAGTACCGTGGTTTCCAGCGAGACAGCCGCGAGTGGAGTTTTTTGGCCTTGCGCGGTCCCAGCGCGCTGAGCGCGGCCCTGAACTGCCCCGTATTGTCCGACGAATCAGGCGCCACCGACGGAGGGCGGGTTCCTCCGGGCGGCCACGGTCGGGATGGCGGCGGCCACGACGGATGGTTGCGCTTCCCTGGGACCGCGGTCGGCGCGGCTGCATAGGGATGGGACGGTACGCGGGAAGTCGGCCGACCGTAGCCATCCCGGTCCTCAGGGTGACCGGTACCAGACAATGCTCGGAGGCTCGCGAACTGAGAGTCCCGCTCCGCTGGCACTGTCCGCAAGTCCCCTTTATAGCGCCCCAAGGATCAGGCCAGTATGGTCGCAAAATGTGCGCTGACGGCGACTCTGACCCCAAACAGCAAACACTTAGCTCCGGCGCCGCTCGCCTGCGCTGCAGGCAACTTTAGGTCAAGTCACAGGGTTCTGTGTAAGTATCCGCAGGTTTGGACTTGGCACGCTGACCCTGCCCGTCGGCCTTGGCCCGCCTTCAGCAAAGCTTCGGCTTCGGCCGCGGACGTGGGCGTGACTCTTCCTCACCGGCCAGAGCCGGTGTTGCTGAGCACTGTGACCCGAGCCTAGTCCCGCTCGACCGACCCCCGCAGAAGAAGAGACAGGCCGTAATTTGGCTCTTCGAAGTGGAGAGCTGCCCACCCTCGTATCGTATCGGCTGACTGATGACCATCCGCATGTAGTGCAACCGTCCCGGCGACGCTGGCTGACGAAGGTGGCCTTTGTGCACATTTCGACGCCTTATCAGCTACTTTCTCTACTAGGTAAGTTGATCGCCGACGCCCTGCGCGGCACCTTCAAAAGGATCGCTGGAACACCACAGAACGACACGCCCGATGAGGCGCCGCAGTAGCGCTTGCGGCCGCCTGCTGGCCGCTGTCTGTGCGGTGGTGCTGGTTATTGCCCTCGTGCTGGGTGTCCGGGCAATCTTCTTTCGGCCGCTTGCGAGGTTCACCAGCGTCGGCACGAACCCAACGGACCAGGCCTGGCTGGGCTTCGGCATCAACGAATACCCGCAGGATCGCAACCGGTCGGGCGCGGCCATCCCGTGGACTAACTCCGCCTGGGCGCTCACTACCCAACGGCTGGCGTTCCTGCGGCCCGGGCTCACCCGTATCAACGTCTACTTGGGCTGGTTCAACCCGAGCGGGAACCTGACCAGCTTTGACTGGAACACCTGGCAGATGCGCAACCTCGACCAGGTCTTGTCCTGGTACAGGGCCAGCGGACTACGAGTGCAGATCGGGATGTGGCATGACGTCGTCGACGGGCCGCCGGACAACCCGGATGTCTACACGTCTAAGGCCTGGGCGGACGTGCAGGCGGCACTCTTGTACCGACTCGTTAAGGTCGACGGCTACGGCAATATTTACGGGTACGCGGGACTCAACGAGTGGGATTGCCAGTACATGCACCCGCCCGCTGGCTTCACCTGGTCGCAGTGGCAGACGGCCACGAGCAACCTACGGTCCGCGTTCACAGCTGCCGGACTCCACACGGCGCTGATCGGCCCGGACACCGGCTGCTCTGGCCCCTCCGCGCCTTTGCGCGCCGCGGAGGATGAGCCTGGCGCATTGGCTGCATACGAGGACCACGACTACCCGACAGAGCGGCAGATCATCAGCGGCGAAGTGGAGTCGCAATATGCCCCGGTGGTCTCGCGTGTGGATCGCGCAGACGCTCGACGTAAGCCCTTGTATGTCGCCGAGATGGGCGTCAGCGATCCCGATTACACGCCCGATCCGCCGATCGGCAGCTATGCCTACGGGCTAGACATGTTCGACTACGCGGTCCAGGCGCTCCGGTCAGGTGCGGCCGGGGCTTTGGCCTGGTGTCTGGATGGCTTTGACGACAACAAGAACTGCGGCATGTGGAACATCAGCGGGAACGACGGCGGGACGGCGCTGCGGCCCTGGTTTTACGCCTGGTCGTTGCTGTGTCGCTTCTTTCCGCCGGGCGCGACCATCTACGCCATGCGGGAGCCTGCGCAGGTGCGCATCGCCGCTGCCCGCATTCCGATCGGTAACGGCTCGTCCAGCTGGACGTTCGCCCTTGTCAACCGCTTGAGCACCCCACAGGTGGTCACGCTGGCGATGCCGGGCTGGCGCGGCGGGACCTTCGACGAGTTCGTCTATTCCTCCTCGAACCGGACCGTGAATGCCAGTGGTTTCCCGGTTCCCCGCCAGCAGATCGTGGCGACGCATGGCAAGCCGTTGACGGGTCTGACTGTCACCGTTTCGCCCAACAGTGCGGTGCTGCTCACAACCGCGTCCGCGCTCCCAGCCGCATAGCGCCAAATTAGGGCCCGGCTCGCGTTGACGGGTGGCAGCCAGCGCTGACCGGCGCGCTGCAAAGGTGGGTCCGCATGCCTGCGTTGCTGAACCGATGCGAGAGCTGGTTCCGATCATCGAAGTCCTTCATCGGTGCCGGTGCCGGTGCCGCCGGGCGGGCGGAAGGCGGGCGGATCTGGGTGGCGGGCGCAGCTAGCCCCGTACACCTGGTCTGCCAACGGAGCCGGTAGCCTGGTCACTCCACAGTCTCTGTGACGTTTCGGCTTGGTTACGCCGGCGGGGCCGCCGCCCCGGCCGCAGGAGCAGCCAGGCAGGATCAGGACAGGACGACTCACAGGCTGACACAGCTGAGCGGGAGTAAGTCCACGTGGTCGAAGCTGTACTGCGACACAGGCGCCGCAGAGCGGTCGGACGGACCGCTCACGCCGCCGTGCGCTATGCCGCCCTGGGCTGGCCGGTGTGCCTGGGTGAATATCCGCCGAGCCACGCCGAGCGACCCGATGGCTTCCTGCGCTCGTGTTCGTGCGACCGGCTCGGCTGTCCGTCGCCCGGCTCCCATCCAGTCTCGCCGGCCTGGCAGAGTTTGGCGAGCGCCAACCCTGAGCTCGTCGCTCACTGGTGGGCGGCGACGCCAGCGGCCAACGTCATTCTGCCGACGGGACGCTTGTTCGACGTCCTCGACGTGCCGGCCGGGGTGGGAGTATCCGCGTTGAGCACGATGGAGCGGACGGGCGTGCGGCCCGGCCCGGTAGCGATCAGCTCCGGAGGCCGGGCCCACTTTTTTGTTCGCTCCCGGGGCGCGCCCGCGGACGAGTACGAGTGGTGGTCGTGCCACCTGGACTGCCTGCCCGAGGAAGTCGCCGACGTGGCCGGGCTGCGCTGGCACTGCCGGGACAGCTACGTGCTCGCGCCGCCCTCGCGGTCCGCGGTCGGACCGCAGGCCCGCTGGCTGCGTGACCCCGCGGCCTACGAGCTGCCCGATGGGGTCCGGCTGCTCGAGGTGCTCGCGGACGCGTGCGAGCGGGCCGGACCATGATGGCGAACCCGGCCAGGCCGCGGTCGGGTGCGCTGTTCGAGCTGGCCAGCGCCATCCTGCCCGGCGGTGTCAACTCTCCGGTGCGGGCGTTCGGCTCGGTGGGCGGCACGCCCGTGTTCATGGCAGCCGGCAGCGGTCCGTACCTGACCGACGTCGACGGCAACCGCTACGTCGACCTGGTGTGCTCCTGGGGTCCGATAATCCTCGGACACGCGCACCCGGCGGTGGTGTCAGCGGTCCAGGCGGCGGCCGGCCACGGCACGTCGTTTGGCACCGTGACCGCAGCTGAGGCCGAGCTGGCTACCGAGATCGCCGCGCGCGCACCCGTCGAGCGCGTCCGGCTGGTTAACTCCGGGACCGAGTCGACCATGACCGCGATCCGGCTGGCCAGGGGCTATACCGGCCGTCGCCTGGTGGTGAAGTTCGCGGGCTGCTACCACGGCCACGTCGACGCGCTGCTGGCGGCGGCCGGCTCGGGCGTGGCCACCTTCGGCCTGCCGGACTCGCCGGGCGTCACCGGCGCGGTGACGGCCGACACCATCGTCCTGCCGTACAACGACACCGAGTCGGTGCGCCAGGCGTTCGCCGCGAGCGGCGGCGACGTCGCCTGCGTGATCACCGAGGCGTGCCCGGCCAACATGGGCGTCGTTCCGCCGGCCGCCGGCTTCAACGAACTGCTGGCCGCGCTGTGCGGTGAGTACGGCGCCTTGCTGATCATGGACGAGGTGCTCACCGGCTTCCGCGTGACCCGGTCCGGCTGGTACGGCAGGGAGGGCATCGCCGGGGATCTGACCACCTTCGGCAAGGTGATGGGCGGCGGCCTGCCGGCGGCGGCGTTCGGCGGCCGGGCCGACATCATGGAACGGCTCGCGCCCGCCGGACCGGTCTACCAGGCCGGGACGCTGTCGGGGAATCCGATCGCCACTGCGGCCGGGCTTGCCACCCTGCGCGAGTGCACGACGGAGGTGTACGCGCGGGTGGACGAGGCCGCGGCGGCTGTGGCCAAGCTCACCGCGGGCGCCCTGACGGCCGCTGGCGTGCCGTTCCGGCTGCAGGAGGCCGGCAGCCTGTTCTCGGTGTTCCTCGGCGTGACCGACCCGGTGCGCGACTTCGGCGCTGCCCGCAGCCAGTCGACGGCGGCCTACGCGGCCTTCTTCCACGCGATGCTCCGCCACGGGGTGTACCTGCCGCCCTCGCCGTTCGAGGCCTGGTTCCTGTCCGCCGCGCACGACGACGAGGCGATCGGCCGCGTTGCCGACGCGCTGCCCGCGGCCGCCACGGCCGCGGCAGCCGCCCTCGGCTGAGCCATATAGTCTGCGCTCGATGAGCCCCGCCGACCATGCCAAGCCCGCGACCGCCCGGGCCCTCGTGCACCTCGTGCGGCACGGTGAGGTCGCTAATCCGGATCGCATCCTCTACGGCCGGCTGCCTGGCTTTCACCTCTCGGAGGCGGGCCGGCTCATGGCGAAGTCCGCGGCCGACTTCCTGGCTGGTCACGACGTGACCGTGCTGAGGTCGTCGCCGCTGGAGCGCGCGCTGGAAAGCGCCGAGCCGATCGCGGCGGAATTCGGCCTGCCGGTAGTCGTCGACGACCGGTTGATCGAGGCGGCAAACCAGTTCGAAGGGCTGCGCTTCGGCGTCGGAGATGGCGCGCTGCGCCAGCCGCGGTACTGGCGCTACCTGTGCAACCCGTTCCGGCCGTCCTGGGGCGAGCCGTACGCCGAGGTCGCCACCCGCATGCTGGCCGCAGTCAGGGATGTGGCGGCCGCGGCTCGCGGGCACGAGGCGGTCTGCGTCAGCCACCAGTTGCCCATCTGGGTGACCCGCTGCTCGCTGATGGGCCGCAGGCTCTGGCACGACCCGCGCCGCCGGCAGTGCGCACTCGGCAGCGTGACGACCCTCACTCTCGTCGGCGATCAGGTGACGGGTGTCGCCTACCACGAGCCTTCCGGCGGCAGCCGACGGTGGGTGGCCGGCGCCTGACGGCCACGGGTGGCTGGCTTTCCTAGCCCCGCCGACACGTTCGGGCACACAGTCGGGCACAATGGGTGCCCGTACTACTGCCTGTAGGAGATCGGCCTGGTGGACCGCGTCGCTGTTTCGCGCCGCCCTGCGCTGCTCGCCGCCGTCGCGGCCGCCGCGGTGCTGGCGCTGGCCGGCTGCGACGGCGGAGCCATCGGGGCAGACACGCCGGCCAGCAGCGGCCAGAGTTTCGTCGGGCACAGCTACGAGTCGACGTTCTACCAGCCTGGCCACCGGCCGGCCGCGCCAACGGTGTCCGGCCTGACGGTGAGCGGCAAGCACCTGAGCCTCGCCGCGTACCGCGGGGACACCATCGTGCTGAACTTCTGGGGCTCCTGGTGCGCGCCGTGCCGGGCCGAGGCGCCCGCG
>JBOHCP010000287.1:0-6759 GCA_050698875.1 Streptosporangiaceae bacterium
CGCCCAGCCTGCCGGCGGCAGGCTCGATGTGGTGCTTGGAAGTCTCCACGAAATCTCCAGCCTCCAGGACTGTGCCGCGCTGACACGCAGGTCATGTCGCTTCGTCATATCGCATCGATGTATCGAATCGATACATCGCTAAGATATGGGGCCGCCACGCCATGGCGCAAGTCGGCTCAAACCTCCGGTCGCCAGGGGTCGCCGGGTGTCCCCCGGGCTGCGTGACGGCGCAGCGTCTCGCCGTTCGGCGCGTCACCGAGTGCGGCGGAGATCTTGTCCCGCGACCAGCCGGCAGCCCGGGCCTCCCGGACTGCGAGCGCGAGAGCGTTCTGGGCCACCCGCCGCGCGTCGAGCGCGTTGCCCATGGGTTCTTCGACCGTTGTCGCCATGCCTCGGCAATATGGCGCCTGATATGGCAGATGTCGGGCAGCATAGGGGTCGGCAACCGGGCCTCTCCCCCGCTACGTTGCCCCCGTCGTTGCGGCCGATGTTGCCGACTGGCTGACCGGACTCCGCATGTCGTGGCGCGGGCCGACAATGCTGTCGAGGACTTAGCCCGGTCAGGGAGGCAGATGTGATCAGCTTTCGGCACGCCACGGTGCTGCCGTGCACCGGCGCCGATCCCGTCGAGGACGCAACCGTGGTGGTGGAGGGCGCCATCGTCAGGGACATACTCACGAGCGCGCAGGCTGGCGCCGGCATCACGGGCGAGGTCATCGACTGCCGCGGCCGCACCTTGATGCCCGGATTGATCGACGCTCATGTTCACGTCTGCGCGCTGGACGTAGACCTGAGCGCCCAGCGCCGCACGTACCCGACAAGCCTGATGGCCTACGCGATCGGAAAGACGATCAAGGAAGCCCTGGACCAGGGCTTCACCACCGTTCGCGATGCTGGCGGCGCCGACTGGGGCATGAAAGAGGCAGTCGATCGGGGCATGATCCCCGGCCCGCGCATGTTCGTGAGCGGGCACCCGCTCAGCCAGAGCGGCGGGCATGGTGATTCAAGGACCGGGGCCGAGAATTACGCAGGCTGCGATTGCGGCGCGGCCATCGGGATGGTGTCGAACATCGCCGACGGCGTCGACGAAGTGCGCCGGGCGGTGCGCACTCAGTTGCGCCGCGGCGCTGACCAGATCAAGGTCATGGCGGGTGGCGGGGTGGCCTCGCCGACTGACCGGCTCGAGTCAGTGCAGTACCAACCCGACGAGCTGAGCGCGGCGGTTGCCGAGGCTCAGGCTGCCGGCACCTATGTCCTCGCGCACGCGTACACGCCCGAAGCCATCCGGGCCGCGGTGGTGGCCGGCGTTCGGTCCATCGAGCACGGGAACTTCCTGGATGATGTGACGGCAGAGCTGATGGCAGCCCACGGGACATTCCTGGTGCCAACTTTCGTCACCTACGAGAAGCTGTATGAATACGGCCGCGATCGCGGGCTGACAGCGGCTCAGCTAGCCAAGCTCGACCTGGTGCTGGGAAGCGGGCTCGACGGACTGCGCCGCGCGCACCAGGCAGGTGTGCGCATCGGCTCAGGCTCTGACCTGCTCGGTGACCTGGCCCGCTACAAGACCCGCGAGCTGGCGATCAAAGCATCGGTGATGGGCGCCCACGCTGCGCTGGTCGCGACTACCAAGACCAATGCGGAGCTGATCGGAATCGCCGACGAGGTGGGAACCATCGAGCCGGGCAAACGAGCCGACCTGCTGGTCGTCAATGGTGATCCACTCGCCGACATCGGCCTACTGCAAGATCAGGACAACCTGCTCGCCATCGTCAAGGCCGGCCAGGTCTATAAGCATCAGATCTGAACGCTGCCGCCGTAAAACCGCTCGCCACCCGGCGGGGGCATGGCCCTATGCTCAGCGGCCATAGTGGAACCAGACCTTAGGCCGGCCGTAATAGGTAAGTCGAATTCGCCCGGTCGGCTGATGCCGGCCGGGTAACCGCGGAACTAGAGTCCGCGGTATGAGCACTCCTGTCCCTGCGGGCAAGGAAGTCCAGGCCGGGCCGGCCACTGTGCGGCCGTGCCTTGTCGGTGGTGTGGCGGCGCTGTCCGTTGGTGCCGCGGCCATCCACTTGGCGGTCGTGTTCGAGCACTTCGCGGACTATGCCCTGTACGGCGTCTTCTTCCTGGTGATCTCGTGGGCCCAGATGATATGGCTCGCGGTCCTGCTCTGGCGGCTGTCGCGGCTGTGGCTGTGGCTGGGCATCGCCGGGAACGCCATTGTCATCGCGGTGTACGTGGCATCGCGGACCGTCGGCCTGCCGTTCGGTCCTGACGTTCATCACGCGGAATCGGTCGGCGCGCTGGACGTGGTGAGCTGCGTCCTGGAGTTCGGGCTGATGGCCGGGTGCGCCGCACTGCTGTGGCGGCCGTCCCTGGCGGACCGGCCGGCGGCGCGCTGCGGCGCGCTGGCACGCGCCCCGATACTGCTCGGCGCCATGTACATCATGGCAGGACAGCACGACGGCCCGCAGATCGGCGGCGGACTCACCCGATGGCACTCCCACCTGGTCACCTGTGTCAACGGCCGCCAGACCATCGCCGGCTTCGGCGTCCGGCTTCGCGGTGGCTGCAACCCCGCCACGTGGCAGGACTCCTACACCGCCCAGATGCTCCACGTATGGGTCGTCCCCTACCCCGGCGGCGTCTTCTCCGATGACCTCAGCACGACCGCGACCACAGCCGCGGCCCAGGCCGCGCTAGCCATGCGCTAGCCGAGCATGCCTAACCGCGGTCAGCCGCCCGACTGGGCGATCAGCTGGAGCGCGGTGGCCGCTTCCGGTCCGGCGAAGGAGGCGCCGTAGCCGGCGTTGAGCACCAGGCAGCCGATTGAGACGTCCAGTGTCGGATCGAAGGCGACCATCCAGCTGTTCGGTTGCTGCTGGCCGCCGACGTCGGCGGTGCCCGTCTTGCCGTACACCGCGGAGCCGACGCCGTCGAAGACACCGGCTGCGGTGCCGCCCGGCTGCGTCACGGCCCTCATCAGCTGCCACAGGTACTGGTGCACGCTGGCGGGCAGCGGTGTGGCGGGAAGCTGCGATTGGCCCGGCACGACGATCGGCTGCCTGAACGAGCCGGTGTCCACAGTCGCGCCGACCGAGGCCATGGCCAGCGGGGCGGCCTCCAGCTGCCCTTGGCCGAACAGTTCCTGGGCCAGTTCCCCGTTATAGGCGGTGGACGGGATGGCGTAATACGGGCCGCCGGGGCCGATGCCGATGTTCCATTGCTGGTTCAGGCCGTAGTACTTCTGCGCGGTCTGGGCGAGCGCCTGCGGCCCGATCCTGCTGTACCACTGTGCGAAGGCGTTGTTGCAGGAGGCGGCGAAGTCAGTCAGGAACGGCGTGCTGGCCGGTTCGCTGAGGCCCTGGTCGTTCTTGAAGGTGTTGCCGTTGATCACCAGCTGCGCCGGGCACTCGACGGCCTGGCTGGGCGAGCTAACCAGGCCCGTGGTGAACAGCGCGGTCGAGGTGATGATCTTGTTTGTCGACCCTGGCGCCACCCGTGCGGTGAGTGCGAAGTCGTTCGCCCCGTCGTTGTTGGCCACCGCCAGGACGTCGCCGGTGGTCGGCTGGATGACCACCATCGAGCTGTCTGGATGGGCTAGTACTGCCGATTCTGCTGCCGCCTCCACTCGGGCATCGATGCTGGTCTTGACGACGCCGGTGGCGACCGGGTGGCGGAGCACGTCAGCGGTGCTGGTGATGGGAGTATTGCGCGGGCCGATGAGCTCTACCTCGATTCCCGGAGTGCCCTGTCCCATGGGGGCACTGTTTCTCAGCGCCGCGGCGATGTTGTCGAGCCCGGGGTCGCTCGAATCCTGGAGGTTATTGCCTGCGGCGTCCGCGACCTCGGCGGCGCCCGGTGCGATCGGAACGCTGACGACTTTCTCGCCGGCGGTCAGATTCGGCGCGACCAGCGCGGGATTCCACCTGACCCACCATCCGCCGTGCTTTGCATACGCGACCAGATCCGATGTGTAGGACCAGGTGGCGGTCAGCGCGGTATTCGATGCATCCCCGCCCGTGCTGCTCGCCGCGGACGGCCCGGCCGAACCCAGGGCTGCGGGCAGCCCCACCGTGGCCATCACTGAAAACGCTACTGTTCCGTGCGCCGGAGCGCTCCGCACCGCGAAGTGCAGCGCGCTCAGGTGCAGGCCGTCGTCGTAGGAGGTCAGCGCGGCGACGGCGGCTTTCTGGTCATCGGTGTAGCCGGCGGCCTTCCGGACCTGTCCTTCCTTCCAGGCATCCAGGAACGCCTCAGCGGTCTGGCGCGCAGCCTGGGCCGGCTTGGTGGCGGTGGGATGGAAACCGGGTACGGCTGCCTTGGCCGAGCCGAACACGCCAGTGAGGAACAGCGCACCGATGAGTCCTACTATCGCGGCCACGCCGATCCCGCCGACGACGGCGATCTTCCTTCGCGAACGCGGTGGCCTGTGCCCGCTCCGGTAAGCATGACGGGCTCCGGGTTCTGTGCTCGAGGCGACTCCGGACTCGTCGCGCCACCACCCCGGATCGTCCCAGGCTGACCTTTGGTCATGCTGGCCAGGCATTTCGTCCTGCTGGCCAGGAATCCAGAACGGCCGTTGCTGCCCAGGCGGCTTGGCCGGCCAGCCTGAGCCGCCGTCCGGCCCGTCGTTGCCGGCTCCCCCGTACATGCCTTCCCTCTCATGCCCCGCTGGTCAACCAGACTATGCCCGCTGACGGGCAGGATGCCCAGCATCAACTGAAAGGTACCTTTGGCGCCGCCCGGTTGTCCGATCAAGACTCCAGCTCGACCGGGTCACCCACCGCGACTCGTCCTGGCTCCACAGGCGAGCCGTAGACGCCGAGCCGCGCGTCGCGCTCCCGCGCTACGGCGCTCAGGATCGCCGGGTCCCTGTCCCGCGTGATCGGGTCGATCGTGACCACGACGCAACGCCTGTCGCGCTGGTCAACCCGCATCCGCAGGCGGCCGACCCGCAGGGCGCGGCCGACCCAGCCGTCCTCGGGGAATTCGCCGCGGAGAGCATCCACGACGAGGTTTGCCCGAAGCCGCTCTGCCGCCAGGTCGGCCCAGACGAGCCGGCCGAGGCTCGCAAGAGTCTGGGTGGTGAGCAGCGACTGCGGCATCGTCTCGACGGCCCCGCGGTTCTGCTTGATGACGCGCACGCCCGGGCCCAGCTCGGCCGCCAGTGCTGGATCCGCCACGTCGAGTGCGCCGCCGGAGGGCCTGCGCACCAGCGTGGCGGACGCTTCGGGGCGACCCGGATCGGCGAAGCGAGGAGGATAGCGCGCCAGTTCAGGCCGTTCCCGCATTGTCAGCCAAGGAAAGCCGCTTCGAACCTGCCCGTCCCGGATGAACGCCCGCCGGCGATCGCGCCTGCAAGGCCGTGCCAGGAAACCTCGGCTCCAGCCAGTTGCTCGCCTGCCATGGACTTCACCGGGTAGCGCCACAGCCCACCAACACTCTGGCGAGGGCGATCGGCGGCCCGCTGATCCGCCGGCACGCGTCCCGCGACGTCATGACCGCCTCCATCGTCGCGACGGCGCCCTTGCCGTTGGTCGGTGTCGAGCGTGGCGGACCTGATCCGTCGCAGCGCCTCTCGACTCCGTCAGCATCCCCTAGTTCGCCGGGCCGGCTACGGTTTGCGGTGCGGTGGATCGGCCATCGAGTTGCTGACCGGTTCGGGCGCAGCTATCAGCGCGCTACCGGGATCGTGATCGACCTGGCGGAGCTGGCGTGATATCAGACTGTCGTGTGCCTGCGCGCTGGCGGAGGTGTTCGGCTGGACGCATGCCGGGCAGCAAGATGCCCGTCGCGATCATCCCTGGCTGACGGCCGGCCCTGCATTCTCGGTTGAGATGCCGGATTGCCGTCGCGGACGCGGCGTCGGTGGTCGGTACCGTGAGAAGAGAGATGACCGGTGCGCGCATACGCCTGTATGTGATATGGTCATATGTATGGCACAGGTAGACAGGTTCTCCGTGACGATGCCGCCCGACCTCGGAGAGGGCGTCCGGCAGGCCGCTGCCCGGCAGGGCACCAGCGTGTCGACATGGCTCACCGAAGCAGCGGCCGACAAGCTGCGCAATGAGCTCCTCGGCGCTGCCCTGGACCAGTGGGAGGCGGAGGACGCCCCGTTCACCGCCGATGAGCTGAATGAAGCGGCGTCGCTGCTGGGACTTGCACCGCGCCGAGATGTGGCGTGAGGGCGATCCTGGACGCGGGTGCGCTCGTGGCGGTCGATCGCCGTGACCGGCTAATCGGTGCCCAGCTAAGGGTGCTCCAGCAGCAGGGAACACCGGTCCGGGTCAGCTCCGCGGTGGTGGGCCAGGTCTGGCGAGACGGGCGGAGGCAGGCTAATCTCGCCCGGGTCCTGGCCGGGGTCGGCATCGAGGCGCTTGCCAAGGAGGACGGCAGGCGCATCGGCGAACTACTCGCGCTGGCAGGTTCCGTGGACGTGGTCGACGCGCACGTCGCGCTGATGACGGCGCCTGCCGACCTTGTCCTGACCAGCGATCCCGGCGAGATTCGCCAGCTACTGCAAGCTCGCGGGGTTCGGGCGAGGGTCCAGCTCGTCTGAGGCAGCCGCCAGCGATCCATCCGCCCGTGCGCCCGATCAGATGACGCTTGTCGTCAATGCCGCGGTTCCCCCCTTAACCGGCCAATACCTGACGGTGTTGAGCGGTGTTTGAGATGAGCATTAGCAGAAAGCCCAGCTAGCGATGGTTCCGGCGTGTCGCCTTGACCAGGACGGGTCACATCGGGTTACTGGTG
>JBOHCP010000288.1:0-6721 GCA_050698875.1 Streptosporangiaceae bacterium
GGCCGGCGCTGGCCGGCTCCGGCCGGCCGCGTGACGCGACGGCGAAGTCAATCCCGGCCGCGGCGTGCTCGGCGAGCAGCGGTGGCGGTGCGAACGCCGGGCATCCGTACGCGCTGTACATGGCTCGCAGCCCGGCGAGCACGTCCGCCGCGCCCGCAGCGTCGATCAGCTCGAATGGCCCGCGCGGGTAACCGCAGCCCAGCGTCATCGCGGTGTCGATGTCGGCCGCGCTGGCGTAACCGTCCCGGGTCATCCGCACCGCGTCGGCCAGGTGCGGATAGAGCAGCGCGCCCACGAGGAAACCGGGCCGGTCCGGAGCGCGGACGACGGTCAGGCCGAGCCGGGCCGCGAGTGCGGTCGCCGCCTGCATGGTCGGGTCCACGGTCAGGCTCGTGGCAACCAGCTCGGCCAGTCCGCTCGTGCGCATCCCACCGGGCAGGTGCAGGCCGACAGCCTGGCCGGCCCGGCCGGCCGCGAGCGCCGCCGGGAGCACCGGCTTCCCCGACTCCGCGACGATCAGCACCAGCTCGGTGGGATGCGCCGCGTTCCTGGTCACGTTGATGCCTGCCGACGCGAGCGCCGAGGCCACCTCGGCTTCATGCTCGTCCGCGGAGCCGATGACGGTGACCGTGTCCGGCGCCGCACCGGGTCCCCCGATCCCGTCGACGTCCGCCGCAGACCTGGCAGCCGGGGCGGCCTGGCCGCCGGGGTAGGAGTAGATGCCGCGCCCCGCTTTCCGGCCGGTCCGGCCGGCGGTGACCAGGCGGCGCAGCAGGGGCGCCGGGCAGTACCTGGCCACACCGAACTCGGCGTGCAGGACCTCGAGGATCGACAGCGAGGTATCCACGCCGATCAGGTCGAGCAGGGCGAGCGGGCCCATGGGCAGCCCGATGCCCGCCGTCGCCGCCTTGTCGATGTCCGCGGCGGTCGCGTACCCGGTCTCCAGCAGCCCCGCGGCGTGGTTGAGGTACGGCAGCAGCAGTGCGTTGGCGATGAAACCGGCGCGGTCACCGACCTGGACGGGCGTCTTGCCGAGCCGCCGCGCGAGGTCGGCGGCGGCGGCGGGCACCCTGTCGTCGGACAGCACCGTGGTGACCACCTCGACCAGGCCCATGACCGGTGCCGGGTTGAAGAAGTGCATGCCGACGACCCGGCCGGGGTGCCTGGTCGCCGCGGCGATGGACGTCACCGACAGGGACGAGGTGTTGGTCGCGAGGATCGCGTCCGGGCTGCAGACGCGGTCGAGCTCGGCGAACACCTGGCGCTTGATCTCCATCCGCTCCGGCACGACCTCGACAGCCAGGTCGACGGCGGCCGCGTCAGCGAAGGCGGCTGCCGGGCGAACCCGCGCGCGGACTTCCGCCTGCTGCCGGGCGTCTAGCCTGCCCCGGCTGACCGCCCTGGACAGGCTCGCGTCGAGTGTGCCCAGCCCGGTCCGCAGCGCCTGCGGGTCTGACTCGATCGCGACGACGCCGATTCCGGCCCGCGCGAACACCTCCGCGATGCCGGCCCCCATGGTGCCGAGGCCGACGACGGCCACATCGCGAATCTCCATGGCCGCGACCTTACCGGCGCGGACGGCGCCGAGGCTCAGCCGGCTGCCCGCCGTGCCGCCAGCCGCTACCGTGCTGTCATGCCGCATCCCGACCGGAGCGCCGCGCTGAATCACGTCGTGGTCCTCATGTTCGAGAATCGCTCGTTCGACAACCTGCTCGGCCGGCTGTACCAGCCCGGTGAGGTCAGGAGCTTTACCGGGGTAACGGGCAACGTCCGCACCAATCCCGTTCCCGACTGGGCGGACGCCGGAGGCCGGTCCGTCGTGGACTACGGGGTCGCGGTCGGGATGAACTCGCCGAGCCAAGACCCTGGCGAGGAGTACCAGCACGTCAACACCCAGCTGTTCGGCATCATCGACCCGCCGGGCAATCGCGACGTGCTGGCCGGCCAGATGGCCGCGCCGTACAACGCCCCGCCCGACCCGCTGCTGCCGCCGCCGATGACCGGCTTTGTGGCCGACTATATCTCCGCGTTTGCGGCCGAGATGGGCAGACGGCCGAGCTACGACGAGCTCGCCCAGATCATGACCGGCTACGCGCCGGAGCAGATGCCGGTCACCTCGGCGCTCGCGCGCGGCTTTGCGACCTTCGACCACTGGTTCTGCGAGGTGCCCTCACAGACGTTTGCCAACCGGTCGTTCCTGCACGCCGCGTCGTCGTCCGGTTTCGTCAACAACCTGTCGCCGGCCGACTCCTTCCCGGTGCATAACACCGCCGAGACCATCTTCGAGCGGCTCGACCGCGCGGGCCTGGAGTGGAAGGTCTACTGCGACCCGCCGAGTCACCTGTCGCTCACCGGCATCATCCACGCGCGCCGGCTGTGGCCGCACTTCGCGACCAGGTTCGACACCACCGACGCGTTCCTGCAGGACGCCGCCGACGGCACGCTGCCGACGTACTCGTTCATCGAGCCGAACCTGCTCTACGGGCACAACGACATGCACCCTGCGTTCGACGCGCTGTTTCCTGACGCGCCGATCGACCCGCCGTCCGCCCTGCTCGGCGGCGAGGAACTACTCGCCAGGATCTACCGCGCGGTCCGCGGCGCGGCCTCCGAGCGCGGCTCGAACGCCTGGAACACGTTGCTGATGATCACCTTCGACGAGCACGGCGGCACGTACGACCACGTTCCGCCGCCGCTGGTTCCGCCGCCGGTCCCCGGTGCGCCGCCCGGCGAGCTGGGCTTCGGCTTCGACCGGTCCGGCCTGCGAGTACCCGCCATCGCGATCTCGCCGTGGATCGGTGAGCGCACGGTCGTGACCAGCCAGTACCGGCACACCTCCGTCATCTCGACGCTGCGCAGGCGGTGGCGCCTGGGCGACCCGCTGACCGCCAGGGACACGGTGGCCGCCGACATCGCCCCGCTGCTGTCGCTCGAGGTGCCGCGGGACCCGCAGGACTGGCCAGAGGTGGTGCCGCGGCCGGTCCCGCCCTATCGCGGCGTGATCCCCGCACCGGACGCCGCGGTGCGCGGCCTGTGCGGGGCCGCGCTGCACGCCTGCATCGCGCTCGCCGCCCACCGCGGCCAGCCAAGCCCGCAGCTGTCGGCGGATGAGGACCTGAGCCGCGCCGATGCGCTCGCGCTGATCGACGACCTGGCCGGGGACGCCTTCGTCCGGCTTCGCGGGGACTAGGCACTGGCTGCCGAGGGCGGCGCGTCCCAGCTGACCGGAAGCTCGCGCAGGCTGTAGATCGCCATGCCCGGCTTGTACCGCAGCCGCGTGCGCGGCACGGCGACTCGCAGCCCGGGCAGCCGGCCAAGCAGGCCGCGGAACGCCTCCTGCAGCTCGAGCCTGGCTAGCTGCGCGCCCAGGCAGTGGTGCGCACCACCGCCGAAGGCCAGGTGGCTGACGATGCGGCGGCCGACGTCCAGCTGATCGGGGTTGGTGAACTCAGCCGGGTCGCGGTTGGCGGTCGCATACAGCGGCATGACGACATCGCCGGCTCGCACCGTGACGCCGCCGAGCTCGACATCCTCGGTAGCCATCCGGGCCGGCGGCAGTCCGCCCCCGAGCGAGACGAAGCGGAGCAGTTCCTCGACCGCGGTCGGGATCAGGGCCGGCTGCGCCAGCAGCCTCGCCAGCTCGGCCGGATGGCAAAGCAGCGTGAGCAGCGAGAGGCTGATCTGGTTGGCTGTGGTCTCGTGCCCGCCAAGCAGCAGCGTGCAGCCGAGGGTGGTGAGCTCGGTCTCCGACAGCCGGTCACCGTGGTCCCGCGCCGCGATGAGCGCCGTCATCAGGTCGTCGGCAGGCTGCGCCCGCTTCGTCTCGACGAGCTGGCCGAAGTAGTCGTACATGCCGGCGAGCGCGGTCATGATCAGCTCGGAATCACGCTGCCAGTCCCCCATCACCGTGTCCGACCAGCCGTGGAACTGCGCCATGTCCGCCTCGGGCACGCCGAGCATCTCGCAGATCACCTGGACCGGCAGCGGCAGTGCGAAGGACGCGACCAGGTCGGCCGGTCGCGGGCCGCCCAGCATCGCATCGATGAGCTCGCCGACGAGGCCGGCCACCCGCGGCCGCAGCGCCTCGACCCGCCGGGCGGTGAACGCGCTCGCCACGAGCTTGCGCAGCCGGGTGTGCTCGGGCGGGTCCATCCCGTTGATGGACGCCGAGGCGAACACCTCGGTGCCCTGCAGCGGCCGGCCAGGAGCGACCGCCCGTGCCCGGGAGAACCGCGGGTCCGCGACGACCCGCCGGGTCTCCTGGTAGCCGCCGACCAGCCAGGCAGTGCCGCCGTCGGGCAGCTCCGCCTGAGCCACCGGCCGGCCGCGCAGGAGCGGCCGATGCTCGGGCTCTGGCTCGCCCGGCGGCGGCGGGGCGGGTGGCGGTAGCTTGATCGGGCGGTCGTCATACAGCGTCATCGGTCGACTCCTCGTCGCGCCGGGCTGGACCCGATACTCACACCGTACGTCGGAATTGTCGGTGATGCCGAGGCCCGTCCCCGCGCAACCGTCACATTCGGCGTCCGAGCCGGGTCATCGCACCACGAGCCGATACCTGGCTAGTCCCACGACTACAAGGAGGACGCGATGCGAGTCTTCGTCGCAGGCGCAAGCGGTGCGATTGGCAGGCGCCTCGTTCCCCAGCTCGTCGCCGCCGGACACGAGGTGACCGGCAGCTTCGTGTCCCCCGGACACGATCAGCGGATCCGTGACCTCGGCGCGGAGCCGGTCGCGCTCGACCTGCTCGACGCGCCGTCCGTCCGGCGAGCCGTGCTCGAGGCGCACCCCGACGCGATCGTTCACGAGGCAACCGCCCTGGCCAGCATGCGGTGGTCGCGCAACCTGGATCGGAGCTTCGCGCTGACGAACCGGATCCGGACCGAGGGTACCGACGCGCTGCTAGCCGCCGCCCGCGAGGCTGGTGTGCAGCGGTTCGTCGCGCAGAGCTTCGCCAGCTATCGCTACGCGCGCGAGGGCGGCTGGGTCAAGACCGAGGACGACCCGCTCGACCAGGCTCCGCCTCCGGCCGCGCGGGCGACCAACGCGGCGATGGCCCATCTCGACGAGGCGGTCACCGCCGCCGGCGGCATCGCGCTGCGCTATGGCGGCTTCTATGGCGCCGGGGACGACGGCATGGCGAAGATTGTGCGCAAGCGGCAGTACCCGATCGTGGGCGACGGCGCCGGCGTCACCTCGTGGATCCATCTCGAGGACGCGGCCGCGGCGACCGTCCTCGCGCTCGGCCACGACGGCCCGGCGATCTATCACGTCGTCGATGACGAGCCCGCACCGATGCGCGAGTGGCTGCCCGTTTTCGCCGACGTGCTCGGCGCCAAGCGGCCCGGGCGGGTGCCGGGCTGGCTCGCCGGGCTGATCGCGGGCGGCGCCATGACGGAGATGGCGACACAATCGCGCGGTGCCGACAACGCCAAGGCGAAGAAGGAACTCGGCTGGACGCTCCGCTACCCGAGCTGGCGGCAGGGCTTCGCCGCCGCGTACGGGCCGGCCCGCTAGCGGGCAAGCGGGCAAGCGGGCAAGCGGGCAAGCGGGCAAGCGCTTGCGGGCTAGCGCTTGCGTTCCTTGCCGCTGTTGGCAAGCTCCCGCCAGCTCGACTCGGATACCTGCACGTTGTAGCGCTTCGCGGCCGTCAGTATCCGCTTCCACGCCCGGTCCCGCTCGGCGTCGCTGACGCCTTCCACCTGATCGAAGCGCGCGATCGCGGCACGGACGTGCCGCGCGTCGGTCAGCGGTTCCTTGCGTTCCTTCGGGAAGGCGAACTCTCTGCCCGCCAGACGGTCCTTCTCCGCGGTGCTCAGGCCCTCGCTCTGGCGGGGTATGGTCGCGCCCCTAGCCCCGGCGCTCCGCACCTGCCTGGCCTTGGCGATGTTGCTCTTGGCTGCTTCCTTCTGCCTGGTGGTGGCCATGACACGCCCTCCCCCGGACATTGCGGTCTCGGCTGGACTTGTTAGCCGTGTGCCTACCCGACATGGCCGAGCCCATGCCACCGTCCTGGCGGGCAATCAGACAGTTCTGCGCGCCTCGTCGATCTGCCCGGCGATGCGCTGTGCCTGCTGCGCCTCGGTGATCGTGCTCGCCTCATCCAGCAACGCCAGCGCGTCGTCACGGCGCCCCTGAGCAGCGGCGATGTAGGCCAGCCCCACCAGGTTCGCGGCCACGCCCGGCAACAGCCCGATCTCGCGGCGCAGCCCGGTTGACGCTTCCAGCCGCTGCCTGGCCAGCTCCGCGCGCCCGGCACGGTGCGCCTGGATGCCCAGGTGTCGAAGGACCTGGGACATCTCACCTTGTCGCCCGCCCGCGCTGGCAGTTCCAGCGAGAGCTCAAGCACAGGAACCGCCGTGGCGTCATCGTCCCGGACAACCTGGTGGAAGCACCGATCCAGAACAGCGCCTTAGCCTCGCCGCCCGGGTCACCCAGACCGCGGTACAGCTGCGCCGCGCGCTCGAACAGCGCCAGTTCGCCGGGATCCTCCCTCGCCTGATCCTGAGCATCGTCACGGCGCAGCAGGCGGTCCGCGAATATGTCGAGGGCCATAGCCGTGCCGAGCTGCTCGACCGCGTTCTGGCCGAGGAACTGCCCAGGTATGCCGAGGCACTCGAGCGCCTCGCGCAGTGATCTACCTGACCCTGCCTGAGTTACTGCACGTTGCAGAGCGGGTCCTTCGCGGCGAGCCGCTGGTTCGGGACATCGGGCTCCTGGAGTC
>JBOHCP010000289.1:0-6714 GCA_050698875.1 Streptosporangiaceae bacterium
GGCCTGGCGGCAGGCTGCCGCCGGGCGTGCCGGCCGGCGGCGGCAAGTGCCAGGGCGAGCAGGCCGAGCCCGGACACGGGCAGGTCCCGGGCGCCGCGGATCGCGGTCAGCCCGGCCGCGGTGGCAGCCAGGAAGGCAATCGCCCAGAAGTAGGTGGCGCCAGCCCGCACGTGCCACGCGGTGCCCTTGCGCGAGACGATGACGGCCGCTCCGCTGGACAGTGCCGTCAGCCCGGCCATGATGTGCGGGATCAGGAAGGCGATGAAGACCGGCCCGGTTCCCGCGACGGCCGGCGCAAATGCCGGCGGGCCGCCCCCACAGCCCGGGCGAGGCCGATAACCGCGGCTGCCGCGAGCACCCAGCCCGCGAGCACCCTTCGCCGGCGGCCGTAGCACCACGCGGTGGTGCGGCCGAGAGCACGCCGCGAGAACCGGCCGCCCCTCTCGCGCGCGTGCTCGCTCGCTGATGCGGATCTCGCCGCGGTCGCCATCGCGGTACCTCCAGAGTGAGAGTGTTACTCTCATTTCAAGAGTGATAGTATCATCTCTCTGTGAGTTCGCCCGTCAAGAGCAGCCGCCCGGCTCACGGCAGAACTGGCCAGGCACGCACCCGCCTCGCCCGCCGGGCGGTGGTCGACGCGGCCCGGGACCTCTTCCTCGAACGCGGCTATGCGGCGACCACCGTCGAGGCCATCAGCGAGCGCTCGGACGTGCCGCCCGCCACCATCTACCGGCTGTTCGCCGCCAAGCTCGGGATCCTCAGGGCCCTGCTCGACGTGTCCATCGCCGGCGACGACCAGGGCCTGACCGTGCAGGGGCGGCCCGAGGTCACCGCCCTGTTCGCCGAGGCGGACCCTCAGAAGCTCCTCGCCGGCTTTGCCGGCCTCAGCGTCGCCATCAACACCAGAAGCACCGAGGCGTACCGCATCCTCGTGAGCGCGTCAGGCTCCGACCCGGAGGCGGCCGCGCTGCTCACCAACTACATCCGCCTGCGGGATCAGGGCCAAAAGCTCATCGCTGCCGCCCTGCGACGCGGCGGCACGCTGCAGCCCGGGTTGCGGGAACGTGACGCGGCCGACGTCATCCACGCGCTCATGTCACCCGAGCTCTACCGGCTCCTCGTCATCGATCGCGGCTGGCCGCCGGAGCGCTACGAAAGATGGCTCACATCGACCCTCATCGAACGCTTGCTCGCTCCCGGGTGAGCACGCAGCCCGCGAAGCTCCGGGGAGCTATGCGCGGGTGCCCGGCTTCGCGCCGCCGAACCCATCCAACTTCCCCATCGCGGCGTCACCGCAGCCAGCGGGCGGTGGCCGGGAGGACTCTTGATGTGGTTCTGCTGAGCGCTAGAGGTCGCGGGCACTGTCAGTGGAGATGCGCACGGTCTGGCCGCCACTGGGCCAGCCGGTGACCTGCCCGGCGGCGCGTGCTTGCCGCCCGCGGCGGCAACGGCCGCTATTGAGTCCGTCCGTGTTACTCGCGTGTCAGAACCCGCCTCCCGCCCCGGACTTATGTTGCATTTGTGTTTGGCGATGACACCCGTCGCACACTGCCCGGCGTCGGCTCTCACGACGGTCACGCGTTGCGACGGACGGCGCATCGCCGCCGCGCGATATCCGTTCGGTGCGGCTCCAGGAGCAATTTCAGGCGAGCCGGTGGCCATCCAGATCGGGACGATCTGGATGCGGTCGGCTGGCCGGTGGGCCGGCCTGACCGGTGGCCGTGGTCGAAAGGCATGCCGCGGGCCTGGTGCCCTGTGCCCGTCCGTAGGCTGGTGATGTCACTGTGCCCGCGGATCAGGGACTGGCGATGGTAGCGCCTCTTGTCTTCTGGCTTGACCAGGCATATGACCGCGAGCATGCCCCAGATCATGTCAGCCGGTACGGCGCCGAGGTCCGCGAGCGATCCGGGGAGTTCGCCCGGACATGGGCCGACATCAGCCCGGTCCCGTTCACGGTCACCGCGTGGCAGCTGGCCACCTCGCTGACCTCGGCCTATGTCCGCTGGCACCGGCGGATCACCGCTGCCGCGTGCCGGTCCAGCCCGTGGGATGGCAGCCTGATCTGCGAGGTCACCATGGTGGCGCCCTGGCCGGCCGAGCTGCGCCAGACCAGGGCGTGGTGCCGCGACCGCGGCTGGCGGGACTGGCCGCAGCTGTTCGGCCAGTACGCCCCGCCGTCCGAACAGGACCTGACCCGGGCCCCGCACCTGCGGGCCTCGCTCTTCATCCAGGCTCTCGTGCCTCTTGACCGTCTGCCACCCGCCCCGACCGGGTCGGCGGACGACGCGCCAGGGACAGCGCGCCGCGCGGTCGCCGCGGTGGTCCGCGAGCTCAACGACCTGCTCACTCCGATGGTCAGCCAGCTCGAAGCGGTCACGCCAGCCAGATAGCACTAGTGACTCCGCGTGGCGGTCCCGGAAGGGCCAGGGCGCGCAGTGCCGCCGATCGGCGCGGCTTGATGATCGGCGAGAGTCAAGTTGCTGGCTGCGCAGATCTCGACGTTCTGCGGGCTGGCTCAGCGCGGTTCTGCTCGCGGTGCGAGCGGCAGGCGGCATGTCACGCTGTTTTGTCTTCGGGTTCGATACCGTGCTGGCGGAGCAGGTCACGCAGCCGTTCCACCTCGCTGCTGAGGCGCTGGACCTGCTCGGCTACGGACGCCAGGTCTGGGTGGGCCGTCTCCCACTGCTGCTGGCGGGCGGTCTTGCCGGCGAGCAGCTCCCGTTCGCGGTCGCGCAGCGACGCGGCCTGCTCGAAATGCCGGGCATCGATGGCCGACTCCTTCTCACGCCGCACCTGCGCGATCTGCTCGTCCAGGTCTGCAGTTTCGGGCCCGGTTCCCACCCGCTGCTCGACCGCCGCCAGCCGCGATTCAAGCGCCGCCACCACAGACTGGCCGCCGGACGGCACCCGGCCGCGGCGCGGCCCGCCTGGAGCGTCCCGCGATGATGCGATCTCTTTGCCCTGCTGCCCGCGCAGGAGCTGGATGACCTGCTGGCGAACCCGGTTCAGGTCAGCGCCGAGCCTGACCAGCACCCGGGCGGCGACGCCCTCGCCCTCGCGGATCAGGCCGAGCAGCAGGTGCTCGGTACCGATGTAGTCGTGGCCCAGCAGGTGGGACTCACGCAGCGAGAGCTCCAGCACCTTCTTCGCGCGCGGAGTGAACGGGATGTGCCCGGACGGCGCCTGCTCGCCCCGGCCGATCATCTGCTCAACCTGCTGGCGGACCGCTCCCAGGCTGATCCCCAGCGACTCCAGGGCCTTAGCGGCCACACCCTGCCCCTCATGGATGAGGCCGAGCAGGACGTGCTCGGTACCGATGACGTTGTGGTCGAGCATCCTGGCCTCTTCCTGAGCCAGGACCACAACTCGCCGCGCCCGGTCGGTAAACCGCTCAAACATCTCCCGCCGCCCGCCCTGCCAGTGATGACGAGTCGACAATAGGCCGGCGTTCGAAACGCCAAAACCGTGTGCGATCTTCGACAGCAGCCTCATGCCAGCGGACAGATGATCGCCCCGCAGGCGCGCACAGCCGCCGATCTGCTTGGCGGTGCGGTCGCAAGTCTGACCTTCGGCGTCGCGTCCGAAAGATCAATCTGCGCCGCACGTCTTTCACGGCAGGACATGGAGAGTCTGCCCGTGGGGCCACTCGTCGGCGAGCACCCGGGAAAGGAGCGGGTCCGGGCTGCCCGAGCAGTGGGACTCTCAGGATCGCGCACGGCCAGGCTGACCGGTGCTGCCAGCGGTCCCCAGGGCTGGATGCGGTTCGCGAGAACACCGTCGATTCGGACGTCCGCGTACTCGGCTTCCCACAAGATGGCCAGCAGGCGCTGCAAATCGGGCGGGTCGATGCTGACCCGCACCCGAAGGTGACGACGTGACCGCCGGTCAGGGTCACCGGCGGCAGTGCCCTGACGAACGCGCCGACGGCCGGCACCTGCATCATCACCGAGGACCGGGGAGTGCCGTGACTAAGTACTCCCTGACATAATTACAGTGACGTAATTCAGTTCCCAAAGTTCCGTGCGGTGACGTGGCATGGTTCCCTCGTCGAAGGAAACCTCGATGCCGCGCACAAGCCCGTACAGCATTGTCCTGACCAAGGACGAGCGCCGCCGCCTGGAGGCAGCCGCACGCCGGTATACGTCACTGTACCGGGATGTCGTGCGGGCGAAGATCGTGCTGTACGCCGCCGACGGCCTGGCCAACCACGAGATCGCCGCCAGGCTGGACACGCCGCGCCAGGTCGTCTCCAAGTGGCGGAAACGCTTCCATGACCAGCGGCTGGCAGGCCTGGGCGACCTGCCGCGCGGCGGCCGGCCCCCGGCCTTTCCCCCCTGAGGTGGTGGTCGCCGTCAAGGCCCTGGCCTGCGAGCTGCCCTCGGCCACCGGTGCCCCGCTGGCCCGCTGGCACTGCGGTGACCTGGCCCGCCAGGCAGCAGTCCAGGGCATCGTCGCGTCGGTTTCCGGCACGACCATCTGGCGGTGGCTGTCGGCTGACGCAATCAGGCCCTGGCGGGTGCGGTCGTGGATCTTCCCCCGCGACCCGGCGTTCGCAGTCAAGGCCAGCCGGGTCCTGGACCTGTACGCCCGGACCCGGCACAGCGAACCCCTCGGCGACGACGACTACGTCATCTCCGCGGACGAGAAGACCTCCATCCAGGCCCGGATCCGCCGCCACGCCTCCCTCCCCGCCGCACCGCACCGCCCGCCGCGCACCGAGTTCGAGTACGCCCGCGGCGGCGCGCTGCAATACCTGGCCGCCTGGGATGTGCACCGCGCGAAGATCTTCGGCCGCTGGCAGCCTGACCGCGGATACGTCACCGAAATTCCGTGCCAGAGCACTAAGCCGCTTCCCAGGAGGCTGCCGCGGTCGTGTCCACACCGTGGACGGCGATTGCGCCGCGGACATTCCCCACGCTGTAGCGCAGGGTTCGATCGTTGTGGCGGCTTCTCACTCCGAGCCGCTGTGCGCAGGCGGAGGCCGCAGCAGCCTGATCGACGCCAGCGCCCACAAAGCGATCAGTGCCAGCCAGATGATCAGCCGCAGCCACGGCGCCATCCCGATCCCAGGTACTACCTGCAGCTGCAGCGGTGCGTACCCGGTCCAGCCCCTGGGGAGCCCGCTGCCCAGGCTGACCAGGTAACTGCCCACAGCGCCCAGAGCCAGCCCGAGGCCTATCACGACGACCACCCGCTGGGCCTTACCCAGCCCGTCAATGAACCGCATGCCGAAAGGGTGCCAGACCCTCACGCCGAAAGCCTCATAGATCCGGATATGACAAGATCGGCGAACCCAGCTGACGCTGGGGGCGGCCGGCCGGAGACGCTGACCACCTATACCGATCGCCGACAAGAGGTCTTCGCGCGTCAAGGAAATCATCGGACCGCAGGCGGCGCACGCTGTTGACGATCGGCCCCTTGCGTCCGCGCAGCAGTCCAGGGCCACCCACCTGCCCCGCCGAATCAGCAGTTCTGCGTTCCGTGTCACGCAGGGCTTGTCCGCAAGAACAAGTGCCTATTCGGCGATACCCTGGCGAGTTTGCGTGATCGACCCTGGCCACTGAGCAGCGCGCCCGAGCCGCCGTTCAACGTCACCGAGGCAACCAATGCTGGCGCGGGCGGTGACCGACTGCGAGTTACAGGTCCGCGAGCCAGTGATGGCCTGGGTGCACGCGGTTGAGCAACTCGGCCAGCCTCGCGTGCTGTGCCATGGTCATGTGCCGGACTGTCGCATCGGGCCGCCGCCGGCAGGCACATGTTCCGCGGCTTGTCAGCTACCGTCTTGCCCGGCGCGGCGCTCTGCCTCGGTCTTGATGCCGGCGAAGGAGGCGCGGACCGCCGCTTCCCACGGGCCCGCGACCTTGCCGGCCCACCATTGGCCGGCAGGTCCGAAGTCGGCGCCCATCTCGCCGGCGTAGCTGAGCGTGGTGACGTCGGGGCTCTCGCTGAGGGTGAACTCCTCGGTGACGTGCGGCACCGGCCCGCGCACCAGCCGGAAGGTAACCCGGCGCGGCCGGTCGAAGGTGACTGTCTCCAGCGTGGTGGCGGTGAGCCGCCCGCCGTGAACCGGGGTAGTGCTCGGCCAGCACCATGTCCGTGCCGCGTTCGAGCACGCGCAGCTTGCCCGCCATCGCCCGCGGTGTCCGCCCCAGGTAGGGCGCGGCGATCACGTCGAACACCGTCGCGGCGGGGGCGCTGATCTGCACGGCGAACGGGCCGAGCGGGCGGACCCGTCGGCCCCAGCCGGTGTCGGCGGTCAGCTTGCCGGTGACGGTGAGGTAGTAGCCCAGCCCGGCCATCCCCCCGGCGGCCGCCAGCGACGCGGCGAGACCTTGCCTCATGCATGGCAGAATACGGCCGGGCGGACGATCGTGCAGGACCCAGGCGCTGCCCGGACCTGCGCCACCTGCGCCGTCCGGTCGGTCGCGTCCGCGGCGAAGGGCTCGAGAATGAGCGCCGTGGATGCTTGCGGCCCGGACTCTCGGAACGTCCACCGCCCGCTATTCAGGTGCTGCCGATTGACCGACAGCTCACCGCTCGGGGATAGGCCGCTGAGGTTCGCTGCGGCGGGCAGCTACCCTCCATATTGCGAGGTAGAGCGCTCCGGTGGCGATGAGGCCGACCGGCGCCGGGATCATCATGCTCGCCGACGTCCTGCTTGCTGGCCTCCGGTGACACCGCGCCGGCCGGCCTGGCGCCCGGCAGGCCGCGGGA